>CAZLIW010000051.1:0-9545 GCA_964559325.1 uncultured Halanaerobium sp.
TAAATACCATACTTCGTTTAAATCTCTCTAGTAGCATATTGCTTTTTAGCGTGTGCGAAGTAGAGAAGCCTCCGTTGCTCGTCTCGGAGGTGATTCACTCGCTCCAGTATACCACATGGTTTTAAACACAATAGAAGTATAAGTCCTAAAGTGGGGTCAGGGATTGAATCAGAGATAAGGAAAGTGTCTGCTAAAATGGGACTTGATGTGGAGAATCAGCTGACAGGTATCGGAAGTCTTGGTGGAGGAAATCACTTTATAGAAATTAATCGATCAAAATCCGGAGATAAATACCTTGTAGTACACAGTGGATCACGAAATTTTGGTCTTCAGGTCTGTAATTTTCATCAGCAGAAAGCATATCAGTACTGCCAGTCCAGATATAATCAGATTGAGGATATTGAACTTCAGACGGAATATAATCTCAACAAATCCAGCTCATTTCTGGAAGGTGAATTGGCAGAAGAATATTATAATGATATGAAGACAGCACAAAAATATGCAGATTTAAATAGAAAAATTATTACAGAAAGAATACTTGATTTTTTGGGAATAAAGGCAGAGGAAGAATTTCAGACAAGGCACAATTATATCAATTTTGAAGATAAAGTTATCCGCAAAGGGGCTGTATCTGCTCATAAAGGAGAAAAGATTTTGATTCCTCTGAATATGAGGGATGGGAGTATACTGGCAGAAGGGCTTGGAAATGAAGACTGGAACTATTCCGCACCACATGGGGCAGGTAGAGTTCTTTCCCGCACACAGGCCAAAAAAGAGATATCACTGGATGATTACAGGAAATCAATGCGAGATATATTTTCAACCTCGATCAGCAAAAAAACACTGGATGAATCTCCATTTGCCTATAAATCGGCAGAAGAGATAATTTTTGCAGTATCAGACACAATGAAGACAATTGAGGTTTTAAAACCAGTATATAACTTTAAATCATCTTAAAATGTGTGTGTACCGGGTACGAAAAAGACATTTCGTACCCGGTACAAATGTATTTTTTCACAAGCAAAGGAGGTTTTAGTTTGGATCAAAAATTTTATAGAAATCAAATAGAAGAAGTTGTAAAGGCTTTTGAGACAAATTTAAAACAGGGACTTGATCAGAATACTCTCGCAAAGATGAAAGAGAAATATGGAAAAAACAAGTTGAGAGAAGCAGCAGGTGTATCATTCTGGCAGATTCTGTTTAATCAGCTTAAAGATTTAATTATCATTATACTTATCACAGCAGCAGTGCTGGCTTTTTTAATTGGTGACAGTCTGGAAGGTTTTGCAATTCTGGCAGTAATAGTTTTCAATACAATTATAGGTTTTGTAACAGAATATAAGGCTCAAAAGGCTGTAGCTTCTTTAAAAAATGTGCTGAGCAAAAAAGCAGTGGTTCTGCGTTCAGGAAGTAAAAAAGAGATTAAAGCAGAAGAACTGGTTCCAGGTGATATTATCTTCATTGAAGAAGGTGACCAGATACCGGCAGATGCCAGACTTTTTGAGTCCACACATTTAACAGTCAATGAGGCTTCACTTACTGGAGAATCAGAAAGTGTAAGTAAAAATGCTGAAGCACAATTTGAAGAAGAAAAAACTCTGGCTGAAAGAATTAATATGATCTATATGGGAACAACAGCAGCCCGAGGAAAAGCTAAAGCAGTAGTAACGACAACTGCTGAGGATACCGAAATTGGTAAAATTGGAGCTATGTTAGATGAAACCAAAGAAGGAAAAACTCCGCTGGAGAAAAGGCTTGATAAACTCGGTAAATCGCTGGTTATGATTACTCTGGTGGTAATAGCTGTGCTGACTGTGCTGGGAATAATTATGGGACGTCCGGTTTACGAAACAGTAAAAACTGGGATTGCCCTTGCAATTGCAGCTGTACCGGAGGGGCTGCCGATAATTGCTACAATAACTCTGGCTATTGGAATGAAAAAAATGGTTGCACACAATGCTCTGGTGAGAGAACTTTTAGCAGTTGAAACTCTGGGTTCGGTAACTATTATCTGTACAGATAAAACTGGAACAATTACTGAAAATCAGATGACTTTAAGCAAGATATTTTTAAATGACCAGGAAATAGAAATTAGCGGTACCGGCTATAAACCTGAGGGGGATTTTTCTGCAGCAGGCAGTAAAATTGATCTAAGCCAGGCAGAAGTCCTCAAGCTGGTGCTAAAAGCTTCAATGCTCTGTACATCGGCAGAATTAACTAAAGAAGATGAACAGTATAAAGTGCTTGGAGAAGCAAGTGAAGGAGCGCTTTTAATTGCTGGAAGAAAAGCTGGATTTTCTAAAAAGAGTTTACAGGAAGAAGGATATGAAAAACTTGATGAAATTCCTTTCAGTTCTGAAAATATGTATATGGCGGTTTCTTATTCCACACCTGAAAATAAAAATCACCTGTATTTAAAGGGATCACCTGGAGTAGTTTTAGAAATGTGTAATTCAATTTTAGTTGATGGAGAAATAAAAGAATTAAGTAAAGATAAAAAAGAAGAAATTAAAAAAGAAAATAAGAAGCTGGGAAAAGAAGGATTAAGGATTCTGGGGGTTGCTTTTAAAGCAGGAGAAAATCTTGATTCTGAAGAAGAACTTAATAAAACAATTGAATCTGGTTTAATTTTTCTGGCTCTGACAGCAATAATTGATCCACCACGTGAATCGGTTAAAAAAGCAATTAAAGATACTAAAAAAGCAGGAATTAAAATTAAGATGCTAACCGGTGACCAGATGGATACAGCTGCAGCTATTGCCCGTAAAGTTGGTATTGCAGGAAGTGAAAATGTTGTCAGTGGTCAGCAGATTTCTGCAGCTTCTGATGTTGAGCTTAAAGATTTAATAAAAAATAATTCAGTTTTCTCTCGAGTTACACCAAAAAATAAACTGCAGATTATTAATGTATTAAATGAAGAAAAGGAAATTACAGCAATGACAGGTGATGGAGTTAATGATGCTCCTGCACTCAAAAAGGCAGATATAGGTGTTTCAATGGGTAAAAGAGGAACACAGGTTGCTCGTGAAGCATCAGATATGGTGCTTCTGGATGATGATTTTGCTACAATAGTAACAGCTGTTAGAGAAGGAAGGGTTATTTTTGATAATATTCAAAAGTTTATTTATTATCTTTTCTCAAATAATCTGAGCAAAATAATGTATATTTTCATCGGTATTATATTCAATCTTCCGCTGCCATTAATTGCAATGCAGATTTTATGGATCAATGTTGTGATCGATGTTTTCCCGGCTTTATCACTGGCCTGGGAAGCTGAAGAAGATAATATAATGGAAAAAGAAGCAAAAACAGAAAGAAATATTATGGATAATACTTTTAAAAAGAAAGTTGCTCTGCACAGTTTAATTCTTGCTGCTGGCCCGATGATCTTATATGTCTGGGCTTTAAACAGCGGTTACAGTCTGGAACTGAGCAGGACCTTAAGTTTTTCTGTGCTGGCCTTTACTCAGCTTTTTCATGTGTTTAATGCCCGTCGGCAGTCAGGTATAGCCTTTGATAGAACTGTATTAGAAAATAAATATCTGTGGCTGGCTGTTGGAATAGGTTTTATTTTTCAGCTGTCAGCAGTGTATTTACCGGCACTGCAGGGTATTTTATCTACTGTATCAATTGAAGCCTCACTATGGCTGCCGGGAGCTGCTGCATTTATTACTCCCATGGTAATTATTCAGCTTCTAAACTGGAAGAGTACTAACTAAGCTATTTGTAATATATTTCACTTACTTTCCCTGTACCAGGTACGAAAAGCCCTTTTCGTACCCGGTACCATGTAATTTATCGCTTATTTACGATTAACGATAAATATGTTATAATACTCATCAGGAGGGATTAATTATGAGAAATACGGAAGCGGAAATAAAGAAAAATGTTAAGAATAATTATACTCAGGTTGTAAAAGAGGATACCGGCTGCTGCTGTGGTTCTTCCTGCTGTGGTAGTTCACAGGAAGAAGATGTGCAGTCTAAAGAACTGGCGGAGAAAATGGATTATACTGAAGAGGAGATTAATTCAATATTTGCAGAAACAAATTATGGTCTGGGATGTGGTAATCCGGGAGCAATTGCAGATCTAAAAAAAGGTGAGGTAGTGCTTGATTTAGGCTGTGGTGCTGGTTTTGATGTCTTTTTAGCTGCCAGAAAAGTTGGTGACAAGGGGAAAGTAATAGGTGTTGATATGACAGAGGCCATGATTGAAAAAGCACAGGCAAATGCTGTTGATAATAATATTGAGAATGTAGAATTTATTTTGGGAGAGATTGAAGACTTACCTTTAGAAGATAATAGTGTGGATGTTATTATTTCAAACTGTGTAATAAATCTTTCACCTGCCAAAGAAAAAGTATTTGCTGAAGCAAAAAGAGTTTTAAAAGATGGAGGCAGAATTGCCATTTCTGATATATTAAAAGTAGAAGAATTTCCAGAAGAAGTTAAAGCAAATCTGGATAATTACAGCAGCTGTGTAACCGGAAGTATTGAAAAGAAAAATTTGATTTCTATCCTGGAAAATCTGGAATTTAAAAATATTGAAGTTGAACGCAAAAATTACAGTGATGATATTGTAGAAGATTGGATTTCCGGTGTAAATATTAATAATTATATCTATTCTGCCTATATTAGAGCCGAAAAAATTTTCGAAAAAAACTGCTGTGATAAATGTTGAAGTTTGTTGACAAATTTTGAGGACTTGTCTTGAGAATTGTGGAATTCATTGTTAAACATAAAATTTGCTCATATTCTTTATAAAATATTAAATTTAGTGTATACTTAACATCAAATGTATTTAGAGAAAGTCCAGCCCCTGTTAATGTAAAGTAAGGATGTAATGTAATTTAAAATTCTGGAGTGAGTATTATGAGAGATGATGTTAAAAGAGAAGATGTAATAACGGAAGTGGATGAAAATATAAATTTAGATAAACTTGCTGAATTGGGAAGAGGTTTAGGCCATCCTCACCGATTGAGGATAATTGCAATTCTGGCAGAACTGCCTTCAGAAAATCAGTGTATGGTGAGCAGTATAGTTGATCAACTTCCAATTGCTCAGTCTACTGTTTCTCAGCATCTTAAAATTTTGAAAGAGACCGGCTGGATAGAAGGAAGAATTGACGGACCCAGAGTCTGTTACTGTATCAATGAAGATGTGTTATCTGAATATAAATCAGAGCTGAAGCTTCTTTTCGGGAAATAATATTTAGTTTTAATAAAAAATAATAATCTAAAATGTTTAAAAATAATTATTTAAAGGGTGAAATTATGGATGGGAATAAAAGATCTAATATTAAAAAGGGTTTAAATGTAAAAGTTGTGCAGAAAAAAGATCAGAGGAGTGGCAGACTGACAGAAGGTGTGGTTAAAAGAATTCTTACAAATTCTGCGACACATCCACACGGAATTAAGGTTATGCTGGAAAGTGGAAAAGTAGGCAGGGTCAAAGAGATAGGATAATATTATTTTGTCTATTATATTGTAATTAATTTCACTTGTACCGGGTACGAATAAGGCTTTTCGTACCCGGTACCATAAAAATAGGCAAAAATAAAGCAAGGTTCTGACGAATCTTCTTCGATTTCCTGTCTGTAGTTTGTTTCTTTACTTTTCTTATTTTTTCTTTTTGTTTTTAACTTAGTCCTCCATTACTGTTCTTAATTTCCGCAAAGATAATTGATAAAGAAGCTATCCCTTATTAATTTCTTTTTGGTCACTTTAAACAGCAACTTCTTTGGAATGATGCTTAATGCTAAATCTCCAACAAAATTACTTAAATAAGAATTTTAAAATACTACTTTCCAGACATTCAATCTTAGGACTTCCTCAGAACCTTGTATATACATTATAGGCTTCTAAAGGATTATTTGCAATGTCGAAAAAACGTCTAATTTGATGTTTTATGGTAATTAGATATGATTATCTTCTATTATCTTTATATATCATTAAATTTCAGAAAATAAAAACTATTTTAACATTAGGGAAATATTATTTTTGATATAAAAAGTTCTTTTGTTCTTGTACTACAGTACAAATTAGCTTAAAATAATAACAGAGTGTTAAAAATTATTTCAACAAGATATTACAAAATGGAGGAAAAGAGATGTTTAAACTTAAAATACCCGAATTTAAAGATTTGGAAGTAGACAGAATAGTTTTTGATTTAAACGGCACCATTGCCTGTGATGGACACCTTATTGCAGGAGTTACAGCCGGGATTAATAAACTTGCGGAAGATTTTAAGATTTATGTGCTGACAGCCGATACCTTTGGTACTGCTAAAACACTGCTGGCTGATTTGAATGCAGAATTGGAAGTTATAGATACAGATAGTGGAAGTGAATACAAATATAATTTTGTAAAAAAGATGGACAGCAGCCGGGTAATTGCTGTTGGAAATGGAAACAATGATGCAGAAATGCTGAAAGAATCGGAGCTTGGAATAGCTGTTATCGGTCCAGAAGGAGCCGCATTTAATGCTATGCAAAATGCAGATCTGGTTGTAAAGGATATCATTGATGTACTGGATATTATCGCAAAACCGCGCCGGCTTAAAGCAACTCTTCGCAAATAAATAGTGGGGATAGAGTTAAAGGCTAATGGCAAATCTCATGGGATTGTCCTGATGAGTGTCAAAAAGTATTCTATAGTGTCTGCCTAAAGAGTCTAAAAACCGACTCAACAAGAAGATATTCAAATTTTCCTGTAGACTATTATTGACATATGTTCACAAGTATATTATAATATATATCGTAAATATTGAATATAATATATAAGTGGAGTGATAATAGTGGAAAAACATGATGTGTTAATTCTGGGTGGCGGCCCTGCTGCAATAACTATGGTAAAAAATATAAAGGGAAAAAGAGATATAGCTGTCATTCGTCCTGAAGATCATTCTATGATCTACTGTGCTATGCCGTATGTAATTGAAGGACTACTTCCATATGAAAAAACTTTAAAAACAGATGATCTGGTGACAGATACAGGTGCTGAACTGATTAGAGATACAGCAGAATCAGTTGATTTTGAAAAAAAGATTGTTAAAACAGCCGATGGTTCAGAATATGGATATAATGAGCTGGTAATTGCCACTGGAGCAAATCCAATTCTTCCCCCGATTAGTGGTGCAGATCTGGAACAGGTCAGCACATTTAAAACTGAAGAAGATCTGAAGATGATTCTGGATCTGGTGGATTCAGGAATTGAAAGTGCTGCAGTTGTTGGAGCTGGTGCTATCGGTATAGAGCTGGCCCAGGCTTTAAATGAAAAAAATATAGAAACAAATCTGATAGATATGATGCCGACTATTCTTCCCAATATGCTGGATAAAGAAATGGTGGAAAAACCGCAAAAAGCTTTGGAAGATCTAGGTATAAATCTTTATCTTGGTAATAAGGTAGTAGAATTAAAAGGTGATAAAAAGGTTGAAGCAGCTGTTCTGGGTGATGGACAGACTGTAAAGGTAGATCTGGTCATATTCTCTGTAGGTATGAAGGCTAATGTTGAGTTCTTAAAAGATACTGAACTTAATATTGGTAGAGATGGAATAATAATTAATGATTATCTTGAAACCAGTATTAAAGATGTCTATGCATTGGGAGATTGTGTACAGTTCGAAAGTGCTATTACAGATGAAGTTGTTCCCGGAAAGCTGGCAACAAACGCAGTTCCCATGGGGAGAATAATGGCGGCCAATTTATTGGGAGACAGCAGAAGCTATAAAGGTTTTTACAATGGAACAGCAACAAAAGTTGGAGATTATTTTGTCGGCAATAGTGGTCTGACAGAAAAGATGGCTGAAAATGATTATGATACTGTAACAGGTTATGCAGATTTCACTACCGCCTTTCCCATTATGCCGTTTGCAGAAAAAGTTAAACTGAAACTGGTTGTTGACAGGGAAAGTAAAAATGTGCTTGGTGGACAGGTGGTAAGTGGTAAGCCGGTAACAGATAAAATTGACCAGATAACAATGGCAGTTCAATATGGTGTTGAGGTTGATCAGCTGATTGAATTCAGTTATTCTTCTCAGCCCTATCAGTCTTTTTATCCTGCTCATAATCTGCTTGTTAAAGCTGCTGAAAATATTTTGGATAAAATTTAATAATACTTATAGTATATGTGAGTTAATTTTTCTAATATGTTAGATGAAAACTTTCTGCAGATTTTTGCTTTTATTTGTTGGGAGAGTTTCATATAAAAATCCTGGTTAAATTTATTTAAATCTAAAATTTAGTCCGGATAAATTAATTGTTTTCTTGAAATTATTAATACTCCTCTGTAGTTGTTCTTTTAAATGGGTTTAAATCCATTAAATAAGCAGCAGCAGTGGGAGTATTTTATTTTTTCTTGTATAAAACTTAGAAAATAAGTAAATATATGCTATAATGATTAAGGGTTGGATAAAATTTTCCAGCATAAATCCGCAAATATTTTTGAAATCAATTTTCAAAAAATGTTAAGAAAACTTCCTTTGAAATTTTTTCTGATTTTGTGGGAGATATTAACAGCAAAAAATAATTATAATATTAAAAAGTAATATTTTAAAAGAAGAACTCAGAGAGCAGATAGGAGCAGTTATAAGTTATATGAAATTATTTTCGAAATTTAATACCAAGGATAGTAAGTTCTTTTTGGGTATACTTGTCACGATCAGTATTTTCATCTTGCTGATTAATACTTTAATAATAGTAAATCTTGTAGATCTCAGTGCAGAACAGCTAAATCTGATCAATATAGCCGGCAGACAGCGGATGCTGTCACAAAAAATGGCAAAAGATGTATTGCTCTATGTGGATGGAGATATAAAATTTTCTAGAATAGAAGATGCTATTTCCGAATTTGAAAAAAATCTGTCAGATATTAAAACGGGAAATGAACACAGGAATATACCTTTTCTGGAAAATGATAGAATATATGCTCAGCATATAGTAGTTTCGAGTGGATGGAACAATTTTAAGAAAAATCTGCTTGTACTTAAAGATGATCCTGATAATTATTTTGCCCGCGAATATATTATTTCTTATAATGAAATTTTTCTTAAAAAAATAGACAGGCTGGTGGATTACTATGAAGAAGATGCTGTTCATGAGGAAATTTTAAAATATCAGTTAATGATACTTATTTTTGGTACAATTATTATTCTTGTCACCTGGCTTGTAGTTAGGCGTATAATCTATAAATCCGGTATAGATCAGCTGACTAAAATTTGTAATCGCAAGCGGGGGGCACAGTATCTTAGAAGTCTCATCCAGAACAGCCTGGAGAAAAATAATGATCTGTCACTTATAATCTTTGATATAGATGATTTCAAAAAGATAAATGATACATTTGGTCACAATGTGGGGGATAAAGTTTTGAAGGAAATAGTAGAGGTTGTCAATTCTTCAATTAGATATAAAGACATACTAATCCGCTGGGGAGGGGAAGAATTTCTAATTTTGACTCCCAATGTGGGAATAGAGACAGCTGTTTCTGTTGCTGAAAGAGTAAGGAAGGCAGTTGCTGGTCATCAATTTGCAGAAGCGGGACATATTAC
>CAZLIW010000052.1:0-9297 GCA_964559325.1 uncultured Halanaerobium sp.
TCCTATGTTAACATGCGGTTTTGTTCTTTCAAATTTCTTTTTTGCCATCTTTTTTTGTCCCCCTTAAAATATAACTTCTGATATGTATTCCCGGGTAAAACTACCCACAAAAAAGGCCTGTCGGCTGCAGGCCGTTCCACCGTCAATGACAGCAGTAATTTATTAAAATTAGAAATCTCTAGATATTATGTTTTTCTAGAAATACTTCTAATTTTCTTTTTACTCTCTGCAGAGCATTATCTACTGATTTAACATGCTTATCAAGTGAATCAGCTATTTTTTGGTAAGACTTTCCCTCAAGATACTCCTGTAATACATCAAATTCTAGTTCACTCAACATACTTGATATTTCTGTCTCTATTAAATCATATGTTTCATTACTTATAAAAAGTGCTTCCGGATTAGAAAGTTTTCCACCTTTAAGCACATCAAGTAATGTCCGATCTGATTCTTCGTCATATATTGGTTTATTTAAAGAAACATATGTGTTCAGAGGCTGATGTTTCTGGCGTGTTGCTGCTTTAATAGCAGTAATAATCTGTCGTGTTATACAGAGCTCTGCAAAAGCTCTAAATGAAGCCAATCGTTCAATTTTATAATCTCTTACAGCTTTATAAAGACCGATCATACCTTCCTGAACTATATCTTCCCGGTCAGCACCTACAAGAAAATAAGATCTGGACTTAGCCAGAACAAAATTCTTATAGCGTCTGATTAAGGTTTCCTGAGCTTCGACATCACCCTGATGAACCAGTTCAATAAGTTCATCATCGGCCATCTGTTTATACTCTTCAAAACTTATATTATCAAAATCAAGTTCATGAGCATTACTCTTCAACCAGAATCCCCTCCCTTATACATTACTATTATACTTGTTTAAAAAAGGTTCGTCAAGAATTATCTTCTCAATCTCTGGCGCACTGCCTCATAGATAATAATACCCGCTGCAACTGATGCATTTAAAGATCCCAGCTGAGAAAACATAGGGATTTTTATTAAAAAATCACAATTTTCTTTAACCAGTCTCCTGAGTCCACTTCCTTCACTGCCGATAACTATACCCAGCTCCCCTTTTAAATCAGCATCATAGTAGTACTGATCAGCTTCAACATCAGCACCTGCTATCCAGAAACCTTCATCTTTCAAATCTTTGATTGTATAATTGATGTTTGTAACCTGTATTAAAGGTATATGTTCGGCAGCACCAGCAGATGATTTTAAAACAACCGGTGTTATACCAGCAGCACGTCTCTCCTGATATATAACTGCATCTGCATCAGCAGCATAAGCTGTTCTTATAATAGCACCAAAGTTGTGTGGATCTTTAATCTCATCCAATATTACCACCAGTGAGCCACCATTTTTTTCTTCTATTTTAGCTGATAAATCTCCTACAGTATATTCTGGAAGAGGATCAGCTTCTGCTATTACACCCTGATGTGAATGTGAAAGAGATGTTTCATCTAATTTATATTTTGAAATCCTGCTTATGAAAATATTTTTGGCTTCAGCCATTTTTTTTATCTCTTCTATATTATCACCAGAAATATTATCCTGAATAAATATTTTGTGGATTTTCCTTTTCCCTCTCAGTGCTTCATAAACAGGATTTCTACCTTCAATTCTAGCCATAAATTTATTCTCCTCTTTCTTTTTTCAGTCTTTCCAACCGCCCACAGCTGAGCTCACCTTCAGGACATATACCATCTGTTTCACAGGGAGGTCCTGCCTTTTCAAATAAAACAGGAGCAACTTCTTTTACCTGTTCTAACATCTTATTTGCAATATTTCTTATTTCCCACTGTGCCCTAGTACAGCAGCGAAGTCTAAAAAAATGGTAAAGTGATCTGGCATTATATGAAACCATTAAATTAGTTTTTACTGTAGGAAGTACAAAACGAGCATCTTCTGGTGGAATATCATTTTCCAGCATTTCTTTGTAAAGTTCTTTTCCTTTTTCCATCCAGTTTCTATATTTTTCAGCTGTTTTTTTATTTCTAGATATGGAGGGAGGAGTAATATAATCAAACTCATCTTCAACAACATATCTCTGAGATCTCTGACTGTAAGAAGTCCCTATTCTCTGCCGTACAAGCTGATGACTGGTAACTCTGCTGCAGATTATATGAAAATAAAAATAAGTATGTTCTAAGGTTGAGTGATGGCCCATTGCAACTACTTTTCTGACCAGTTTATTAACTTCTTCCTCAGACATTTTTTTCTGAAGTTCTTTTGCCCCATCTTTTGAATAACACAATCTGGCAGCAGTTGCAACATTTCTCTCCGGATTTTTGGTATAATCAATTAATTCTGCTTCTGCTTTAACTTCCATCTCAGACCTCCTCATCTCCTACTTTAGAAGAAATTTCCCATTCAGGCCCACGCGGAGTATCTTTTACCACTATACCGGCTTCTTTTAATCTATTTCTAATGAAATCTGCTTTTTCCCAGTCTTTATCCTCTCGGACACTTTCTCTTAAATCAAGCAGTATTTCTACCAGTAAATTTAGTAGTTCAGAATCATTAACAGAATCTTCAGCTGATGAAAATTCCAGCCCCATTACATCTGCCAGCAGCATAAATACTTCTTCTGCTTCTTCAAGTAGTGAAAAGTTTTTCTCATTTAATTCAAAGTCCGTTCTATTAATATAGCGATTTATATCTCCAGCAAAATCGTGGATAACTCCTATTGCTCTGGCAGTATTAAAATCATCATCCATAGCTTCTTCAAATTCTTCCTGCCTTATTTTTATAGCTCTGGAAAATTTATTGTTTTCTTCTTCGTCTTTCTGATTATTTCCTATATGTCCGTCCAAGATTCCAGCAATCTGTTTTATGGTATTGCTCAACCTTTTATAAGCAGTCTCTGCTTCTTCCAGCTGTTCAAAACTGAAATCAATAGGACTTCCATAATGCCTGCTCAGCAGAAAATATCGCACAACTTCCCCGCTGAAATGTTTCAGCACTTCTCGTGTTGTAAAGAAATTCCCAATTGATTTGGACATTTTTTCCCCTTTGAGATTAACTGTTCCATTATGCAGCCAGTATTTAACAAATTTTTTTCCGCTGTATGCCTCTGACTGAGCTATTTCGTTCTCATGATGAGGAAAAATAAGGTCTGTTCCACCCCCATGAATATCAAAAGTGGCGCCAAATCTTTTCATCGACATAGCAGAACATTCTATATGCCAACCCGGCCATCCTTCACCCCAGGGACTGACCCACCCTTCTCCAGATTCAACTTTTTTCCAGAGTGCAAAGTCCATTGGATGTCTTTTATCTTCTTTTACTTCAATCCTGGCTCCAGCCTGCATATCTTCAATTGTTCTACCTGATAATTTACCATAATCATCAAAACTTTCCACACTGAAATAAACATTACCATCAGACTCATAAGCATATCCTTTTTCAATTAAAGTTTCTACCATCTCGATAATTTCATCGATGTTTTCACTGACACGAAGATACATATCTGCAGGTCTTATATTGAGTTCTTTAATATCTTCCAGAAAAGCTTTAGCATATTTATCAGCCAGCTCTTCAGGCTCAACACCTTCTTCTTCGGCACGCAGCACAATTTTTTCATTTATATCTGTAAAATTAGAAATATATTGAACTTCAAAACCTAAATATTCTAAATAACGTCTAATTACATCATAATTAATAGCACTTCTGATATGCCCAATATGAGAATAATTTTGAACTGTAAGGCCACAAACATACATTTTTACCAGACCTTCTTTTACAGGTTCAAAAACTTCCTTTTCTCTACTCAAAGTGTTATAAACTTTCAGCATATTTCCACCCCTTTCTTTTTCAAAAAAGAGCCTTCACTCAATAAGAGGAAGACTCAATTTATTCTTATTTATCTGAACCCAGCTCAAGTGCATAATCCAGTCTTCTTGCAACTTCATCAGCACCAAAAATAGAAATAACACTGGTCATTTCCGGGCCAGAACCTTTTGCAGTTATTGCAAATCTAACCGGGTGATAAATTGTTCTTGCTTTTACAGGAAGTTCATTTTTCATTTCTTTAAATATAGTACTAACTGCTTCAGGTGTGATATTATCTAAAGCATAAAGCTTTTCTTTAAGAGTTTCAAAAACAAGCCGAACATCTTCTCCTGCAAACTCTTCAGCTGCTTTTTCCCTATCGGAAAATTTAATATCTGTTAAAAACAATTCAGCTTCTTCGGGTATCTGGGCAAGATAATCTACAGAAGTTCTGACTTCATCAATAACCTTTTTTAGCCATTTTCTTTCTTGAACAGCTTTTTTATCATTAATTAAACCAGCTTTTACAAGAAAGGGTATAGAAAGATCAACAATCCTGTCAAGATCACTTTCCCTAATATATTTTCCATTAACCCAATTTAATTTATCTCTATCAAATACCGCACCACTTTTGTTGACATCTTTAATCAAAAATCGTTCAATAATTTCTTCACGTGAAAGAATTTCTTCTTCATCACCGGGAGACCAGCCTAACAGTGCCATAAAATTAAACAATGCTTCTGGAAGATAACCCTGTTCTCTAAATTCTCCTACATAAACAGAATCTTTTCCGCGTTTTTTAAGTTTTGCTCTGTTTTCATCCAATATTAAAGGGAGATGAGCAAAATTTGGCAGATCAAATCCAAGTGCCCGATAAAGAAGAATCTGTTTGGGTGTATTGGAAAGATGATCCTCTCCTCTAATAACGTGAGAAATCTTCATCAGAGCATCATCAATTACTACAGCAAAGTTATATGTTGGCATACCATCTGATTTGAAAATAATAAAATCATCCAGCACAGAACTGTTAAACTTAACATCACCTCTGATCAAATCTTTGACAATTATATCTTCCTCTTCATCAGGTAAACGAAATCTTATTACAGGTTTTCTTCCTTCCTGACGAAATTTTTCTTTTTCTTCTTCTGTTAGGTTTCTGCATGTGCCATCATAACGCGGCATTCTATCTTCTGCCAGTGCTTTTTCTCTCATTTCTTCCAATTCTTCCTGAGTACAGTAGCAGTGATAGGCTTTTCCTTCTTCAAGCAGCTTTTCTGCATATTTTTTGTATATATCAATTCTCTCAGTCTGTCTGTATGGCCCATATTCACCACCAATACCAACACCTTCATCTGCACCCAGTCCCAGCCACTGCATTTCCTGCAGTATTATATCTTCAAATTCTTTTGTTGATCTGGCCTGATCGGTATCCTCTATTCTAAGAACAAGTTCCCCACCTTTCTTTCTGGAGACAATCCAGTTAAAAAGTGCAGTCCTCATATTACCAATATGAATTTTTCCTGTTGGACTGGGCGGGAACCGCAGTCTTATATCATTCATAAAATTATTCCTCCTATTATTTATATAACACTTGTTCCAACTGTCAGCTGTTCCGGACCATCTACCAGAGCATGACCAAAACGTCCAAATATAGCTGCTGAAATATGACCTTCTCCTCTAACTACGGCAATTTTAAATCCTCCACCAAGACCAGGATTTATTAAAGCCAGCTGACTGTAAGCATCTTTAACGGCATTGGAGATAGCCATTTTTTCTCGAGAATTTTCACTAATTACTCCTCTGGCAATTGCTGCAACTGTGGTACTCTCGCGAAGTTTAATCGGCAGCTTTTCCGCATTTGCACCAGTTTGAGTAATTGCTGCTCTATATCCATATCCTTCAATCTTTTTTAACCAGTATTCTTCATAATCTCTGCTACGTGTCATAGCTAAATAAATAGCAGAACTTTCCGGGGTAATAGTTTTCTTTTCCATGGCCATTTCTTCTTCTTCATCTCTCAAATAACCATAAACAATATCTTCAGCTGTAACTACACCAACTAAATTTTTCTTCCCATCAAAAACAGGTAGACCTCCAATTCTGTTATTAGATAGAACTTTAGCTGCTTCCTGTACTGTATTACCTGTTTTTATTGTTATCAGATCTACTGACATAAATTCCTTTACCTCAGAATTTAAATTCTTTTCCGAAATTATATCACCATCTGTGAGCATTCCAACAAGTTTATCATCTTCTACAACCAGAAGACGCCCTATTTTATTAATAGAAAGCATTTTTTCTGCTTCCAGTATAGTTGCATTTGGTTCTATTGTAATCGGATCTTCAGTCATTATATCTTTTACTAACATCATGTCTGCTCCCTTCTTTGGCAAACCTCTGAAAAAAACGAAAAATTTCCTTCTCAATAATACTTACCACTGCATATGCAGCAATACCTTCTCCTCTACCTATAAAACCCATTTTTTCATTGGTTGTTGCTTTGAGATTTATTTTATTTTTTTGGATATTCATTTCCCTACTGAGTGATTTTATTATTTGATCACTATAGGGAGAAATTTTGGGTTTTTCTGCTACCAGAGTTAAATCACAATTGTTGATTATATAATCAGAACTCTCCACTCTCTCTACTACAGTTCTGAGCAGTTTTAGACTGCTTATATCTTTATACTGTGGATCATCATCTGGAAAATGTTTTCCAATATCTCCTTCAGCTAGGGCACCTAAAAGTGCATCCATCAGTGCATGTGTAAGAACATCTGCATCTGAATGACCCATAAGCCCTTTTTTTGATGGAATTACCACTCCACCAATTATAAGTTTTCTATCTAAAGAAAATTTGTGACTATCATAAGCAAATCCAACTTTAAACAATTATTTTCTCTCCTTTAAAACCAGTTCTGCCTGAAATAGGTCCTCAGGTGTAGTTATTTTAAAATTATTGTATTCTCCATTAACTACAAAAACTCTGTGACCATATTTTTCTACTATTGATGCATCATCAAGTGCTGTATCAAGTTCAAAATTCCTGTGTGCATTTATTATTAGATCTTTTTTGAATGCCTGTGGAGTCTGTATGGCAGATAATTTTTCTCTTTCCAAAGTTTTAACTACAAATCCATCTTTTACTATTTTTACAGTGTCCTTCACCTTAACTCCACATGTAACTGCATCATGTTTTAAAACCTCTACATAACACCTTTCAATCAACTCAACACTGAGCAAAGGCCTTGCTCCATCATGAACCATCACATATTCTACAGGCTGACTGAATCCACACAGTCCATTATAAACTGAATCTTTTCTTGTCTCCCCACCTTCTGACATAGTTAAATTTATATCTTCTCCTAGAAAGAAAGGCTCAATTTTTTGCTGAAAAAATTTTTTCTCATCTGGATGCAGCACTACAACTATTTCTGCTGCCTTACCCCAGTTAACAAAAGCTTTTAAAGTATGGTACAAAATAGGTTTTGAGCCAAGCTGCAGATACTGCTTATTTATTTCTCTATTCATTCTGCGGCCCTGTCCTGCGGCCGGTATTACGATTCCTATTTTCCCCATGTCTTTTCACTCTTTCTACATTACATTTTCTTTAACTTTTGGCTTTGCAAAAATCATTCTGCCTGCTGCAGTCTGCAGTACACTTGTAACAAGTACTGAAATATTATCTCCCATATATTTTACACCTTCATCAATTACTATCATTGTGCCGTCATCTAAATAGGCAACACCCTGGCCATTTTCTTTACCCTCTTTAATAACCTTTACATCCATCTCTTCTCCAGGTAAAACTACTGGTTTAACTGCATTTGCCAGTTCATTTATATTTAATACTACTACTCCCTGAAGTTCGGCAACTTTATTTAGGTTATAATCATTAGTAAGTATCTTGGCATCAATAATTTGAGCTAATCTAACAAGTTTGCTGTCAACTTCCACAATTTCTTCAAAATCTTTTTCGACTATTTTAACATCAATTTTTGGAGTATTCTGCATCTGTTTTAATATATCCAGTCCTCTTCTGCCTCTATTTCTTTTTAGTGAATCTGAAGAGTCTGCAATATGTCTGAGCTCTTCTAATACAAATTCCGGAATTATTAATTTACCTTCTATAAATCCAGTTTTACATATGTCATAGATTCTTCCATCAATTATTACACTGGTGTCAAGTATTTTATCACTGCTGCTGTTTTTATTCTGCATATATTCCATACCATTTTTACTGCTGTCAAATAAAAACTTGCTGATATCTTTTTCTCTGTTTACTGCAAGTGCAAAACCCATGTAGGTGAAAGTAACATTAATAAGAATCTGAATAGGCATTCCAACTCTTGGAATTTTAGGAATAGAAAAAACAAAATTTATAATAGCACCAAAAATAAGACCAATTATAAGTCCAATAATTCCAATTATGATTTTCTTCCAGGTTATTTCTTTTAATTTTATTTCAAATCCCATAATTAAATCAAGAGATTTTTCTAAAATATAATAGATAAGAAAAAACCCGGTAGCAGTTCCGATTACTATACCGAGAAATTGTGTAGTTAAAAATAAATCATTCCAGTTCTCCCAGCTGAATTTATAATCACTGGCAAGAGAAAATACATGTACAAGATTATATCCTATAATCCCACCAAAAATACCAAAAATAACTCTCATTATTTTTTTTAACATAATATCACCTCCTTTTTTATCTATTTTATTCGAAGTATTATTTTTCTTCTTCATTATCTTCTTCATGTTCGGCAAAAAGTACATCCAATTTTTCCTGAATTTCTTCTTCTGTCATATCTTTTGCAAGAACCAGTTCACTAATTAAAATCTGCCTTGCATTACTAAGCATTTTCTTTTCTCCTGTAGAAAGCCCTTTTTCCTGATCTCTAATGGTTAAATTACGCACTACTTCCCCAACTTCAAAAATATCACCTGTTTTAAGTTTTTCCATATTTGCTCTGTATCTGCGATTCCAATTCTGTGACATTTTGCTTTTATCTCCTCGCAGCAGATCAAAAACCTCATCTGCTGTCTGCTCATCAATCACACTTCTAATTCCTATCTCATCTACTTTCTCTACCGGGATCATAACCTTCATTTCTCCAATTGGAAGTTTCATTATATAATACTCTTTTTTTTCATCTAATATGGTTTTAGTCTCTATGGAAACAATGGTACCTGCACCATGATTAGGATAGACGACTTTATCACCTATTTTATACATATTATCCACTCCTCTTTAATAAAAGCAACAAAATTTCACATTATAATTATACCATCCACTATTCAGCCAGTCAATCTAGAGATTTATGCTATATATGTCTGTCCAGCAAAACCTGGTCTCTTAATCTCCTCAAACCATCCTTAATAGCCTGTGCCCTTACTTCCCCAATTCCATCTACATCGTCCAGTTCATCAACTGATGCTCTGATAACTTCCTGCAAATTTTTAAAATGTTCTACAAGGTTTTCTATAACCGGCATCGGCAAACGGGGTATTTTGCGTAAGACC
>CAZLIW010000053.1:0-9269 GCA_964559325.1 uncultured Halanaerobium sp.
TAAGAGAACTGGGAGGAATCATCATAGCAAGACTACCAGATGCTACAATTGGACCAACAATCATTGATTTGTGATAGTTTTTTCGGGACATTTCTGGTGTCAGAAGAGAACCCAGCATTGCAGTATTTGCCATAACTGAACCACTTAAGCTGGCAAAAAGAGCACCAGATACAATACTTAATATACTCAAACGCCCTGGCAGTTTTCCCAGCCATTTTTCTATAACATCAATTGCTTTTAGTGCCAAACCAGATTGAAATAGAAATTCACCCATCAAAACAAATAGAGGTACTGCTACAAGTGTAAAATTTGTTAGAGAATCGAGTATACTCCCAACAAATGAACCTGTAAAACTGGCCCCCATAATAAAATACATTGCTAAAATATCAAGCAGTAAAAATGAAAAAGCAATTGGTGTTCCTGTCATAAAAACTAATATTAGTCCTGTAAAAAACAGAATAATTATTGCCCACCATGCCATATTTAAACACTTCCTTTTTTATTAAATTAATTTCTTGAAGTTATCATAAGCTACTTTTATATAATTAACTGCAATTAAGAAGAAACCACCACTAATGATAGATAATAATATATATCGAGGTGTGTTAATAAAGCTAACAATCATCTGATTTTTTACATATGCATTTATTGTTGAATCAAGAGCAAAAGCAGCTATTAAAATACAGGTAAAAAAAGATAAAATTGCTGTAAAAAGATTTAAACCATATTCTTTCTTCCCCTTGAGAAGGTTAGGAACAATATCAATATTGACATGATCTCCTTCTCTGGCCAGTAATGGCCCTCCTAAAAATGTAACAAGTAATAAACTATATGCTCCAAGCTCTGTTGTCCAGGCCATTGCCTTTCCAAACAAATATCTAGATATTGTAGCTATTGTTATTAATAACATCACAACAATAATCACTACACCTGCAGAATAAAATAAAAACTTTGATAATTTGCCAAAAAATTTATCTGTTTTTTTAAAGAAGGCTGACAGCATCATTAAAACTCCTTTCCAGACTATAGGTTTTTAAAATAACTCCCCTCCCTTTAAGAAGAGAGAAGAGTTATAAAAGACTTTTCTTTATCTGATTTATGTATTATTCTTCATATTTTTTGAATAGAAGCTCTTCAACTTTTTCTCCATATTCTGGAGCAGTTCTCAGTACTTCATTCAAAACAGCTTTATATGCCATATCTACATATTTTTCTGCTTCTTCTCCTTCAAACTTAACTACTTCTATACCTTTTTCTTTAAGTTTCTGGCGATCAGTTTCATAAAGCTCTTCATAATGTCCAACCATTTCTTTTTCCATTTCCATGGCAGCTTTATTAATAATTTCTTTTGATTCATCAGATAAACTATTCCATCTATCTAAGTTCATTAAGCCAAGTGTATCAACCTGATAAAAACCAGGATCTATTACATAATTAGTTAATTCATCCCAACCCCAGTCTCCAATACCGTGTTCTATCCAGCCATATCCATCTGCAATTCCTCTTTCTAAAGCAGTATAAACATCACCAGGAGACATTGTTATAGGTGAACCGCCCATTTCTTTAATAAAATCTTTGTAAGAAGGAGTTACTCTTATTGATTTGCCTTTGAAATCACCAATACTTCTAATTTCTTCAACTGTATAGATATGAAATTCTACTCCGGTCATTCCTTTACCTATTAAATGTGCATTTGCCTGTTTATTATAAATTTCTTCCCATAGATCATAAACTCCATTTTCTCTAGCTTCCTGAGGAGTATATCTGGATAATTTAATTGCATTTGCAGCAGGAACATTAGAGACAGTATAACCTGCAGATAACCATACAATATCAATTACACCATTCTGCACAGCATTAATCTGTTCCATTGTTGGAAATACTTCCGGGCCACCAACATATTCTATTCTTATTACACCCTCACCCATTTCATTTACCTTTTCCTGTAGAGCAAAAAAACCATCATTATCAGTAATTTCTTCAGGCCATGCTGTAACTGCTCTTAAAACTTCTTCTGCCCCAACACTCTGACTGAAACTTACTACTGCAAAAACCATAATAAAGATCAAACCAAAAGAAATAATCTGCTTTTTCATTAAAAATTTCCCCCTTAGTAAATTTAATAAATCCAAAGAAAACCAGCTTAATTAAAAAATCGTCACCTCCCTTTGCATATTTAAAGCTGAATCAAGAGTAAAAGTTCTCTATGCGAAATGATGTTTTCTTATAATAATTTTATCTTATTATTTTATCTATGTCAACTAAATTGTTTGATTTTTTTGTTTTTTTTTGAAAATTAAAAAATGTTATTTTTTTGCAAAATATCTGATAAAAAATAAAACCCACCTAAAATTCAGGTAGGTTAATTTAAAATAATATAATTAATTTTTCAGCTTACTTATAGTTAATTTATTAATTAATCTCTGGAGGCTCACCACTTCCACCCCTTGCATCAATATAAACAATTTTTTCTACTTCATCCTCTCTGCAACCCAGAAGATAATCTGTCATATTAGCAGCAGAACAGGAATGGTTGGGAATAATCTCTATCTTATCTCCAACTTTCAGCTCAGTTTTATCTTCAATTTTAACTTTTGCCACTTCTTCTGATAAACCGATGATCAATAATTCTGGATGCCCTTTTACCACACCATAGCCTTTAATATTTGTATTACCATGTGCTCCTTTATCCAGACCCAGACATTTGCTCCCTGCATTTAGAATAAATAGATCATCAGCAGGCTGAGAAATAATCGATGCCATAACTGTTAATGAACATCTTTCCATGGGCACTACTCCAACAGCTGCCTGCATATTATCATAAAACACATAGTTACCCGGTCTTAAGGTTGTGATAACTTCAGACTCTACAGCAAATTCCGCAGTAGGAGTACTCCCTGTTGCTGCCATTTCAACATTAAACCCATTTTTTTCTAAATTTCTTACAGCATCTTCTACTGCTTCTACCTCTTCAGCGGCAGCTTTTTTTACTTCTGCCATATCTGCAGCTCCATAAACCTGTCCGGGATGAGTGCATATTCCTTTTAGTATAAGGTTATCATATTTCTTTAATTTTCTTGCCAGTTCAGCTGCTTTTTCCGGTTTTACTCCCAGTCGGTGAAGACCAGAATCAATTATTATAAGGTACTCTGCCTTTATTTTTTCTTCTGCCAGCAAACTATCAAACTTTTCAGCAGCCTTTTTTCCATCAAAAGACAAAATGATATCCGCCCTATTAAGAAGTTCAATAATTCTTGCCATATTCTTTTCATCAACAACAGGATAGGCCAGCGCAATATTTTTAAACCCTGCCTCCACCAGCTTTTCTGCTTCCAGTACAGTACCAACTAAAAATCCAGCTGCACCCTTTTTAGCCTGTATTTGTGAAATCTGCATACTTTTATGTGTTTTTACCATTGGCCAAAGTTCTTTATTATTATCTTCACACAGTTCTGCCATAGTTTCAATATTCTTATCAAGTATATCCAAATCAACAAAAAAAGATGGAGTTGAAAATTCTCTTTTTTCCATATTTACACATCCTTAAATTTATTTATACTGTTTTTTTCATACTGTCAGAAGTTATTCATATTTTAAATCGACCCTTCTCGGGACAAACCCACGAGGTTTGCGAGCAGACTTTCACTCTATCATCTCATATAAAATTATAAAGAGGATTTTTACTGAATCAATATCATTATATCCAAAACATCCAATTCATTTTAACTGAGAAGATCCTGGATATCTTCCCAGGTTATTGCACTAATTGGATTGACATTGTTCTCAATTATATTATCAAATAAATCCTGTTTTTTCTGCTGCAGTTTAAGCATCTTTTCTTCCACTGTACCTTTTGTTATAAGTTTGTATACTATAACTCTATTTTCCTGGCCAATTCTGTGGGCCCTATCCGAAGCCTGCCTTTCTACCATTGGATTCCACCAGGGGTCAACATGTATCACTATATCAGCAGAAGTCAAATTAAGGCCAATACCTCCTGCTTTTAAGCTTATAAGAAAAGCATTTATATCTTTATTATTATTAAAATTATTAACTCTTTCCATCCTGTTTCTTGTACTACCGTCTAGATATTCATAATTGATATAATTTTTTTCAAAGCGTTCTTCTATCAATTTTAGCATTTTAACAAACTGACTAAAAACTATAACTTTATGCCCACCACTTACTGCATCACTTACAAGTTCCTCCAGAGTATCTAGCTTACCTGAATTGTGTTTTAAACCTTCATTTCCCAGCACTAAAGAGGGATGGTTGCATATCTGCCTGAGCTTTGTCAGAGCTGTTAGAACATTGATATGAGAGCGGTCAAAACCTCTTTCTTCAACAGTTTCTTTTAAATTATTTTTCACTTCATCCAGAACCATCTGATAACTATCTTCCTGCAGCTGTGTCATATTTACAGACTGAACATTTATAATTTTTTCTGGTAATTCTGACAGAACCTCCTCTTTGCGGCGACGCAGTATAAAAGGGGCAACCCGTTCTTTTAATTCTTTCATTTTCTGACGATCATTATTTTTAGATATCGGTGTATAAAAATTTTTATTAAAATCGCTGTAATTACCCAGATAACCCGGCATTAGATAATCAAATATAGACCAAAGCTCAGCAGCAGAATTTTCCAGCGGTGTTCCTGTAAGAGCCAGTCTGGTATCAGCCTTTATATCCTTTACCGATTTTGCCCTTTGTGTCCTGTGATTTTTTATATGCTGTGCTTCATCAAGTATGGAAAAAGAAAATCCTAATTTTTCCTGATTAATCTTCTCAATATCCCTGCTGATAACTGAATATGAAGAAATTATAAGGTCATACTCAGAAAAAGAATTCCTCATACCATCTCTTCCATCCGGAGTTCCATAATAAACCAGAGTTTTTAAATTATCAAAAAATTTATCTGATTCCTCTTTCCAGTTATAAATTAAAGTTCTAGGGCATACTACCAGTGCCGGCTGCTGAGGAGATACACTTTTAATTAATGTCATCATCTGCAGTGTTTTACCCAAACCCATATCATCTGCAAGAATTCCACCAAAATTGAATTTCTGCAGAAAATTTAGCCAGTAAAATCCTTCTTTTTGATAATCTCTCAGTATTTCTTTAACTTCTGGTGGGATTTGCTTTTTTTTAACCGCTTTGCTGCTGCTAATCTCCTTATCCAGTTCATTGAAAACTCTGCTGCCTTCAAATTTTATTCCTGATTTCTGCAGCATATTTCTATAATAAAGCAGATTGTGGTAACGGCTGCGGTATTCCCCTTCTGAAGATTTTTCAGAATGATCTAATATATGATCAATACTCTTTTCTTTTTCTCCCATATTGATAATAAAGTATTTTTTATCAATCTTCACATATGCTTCTCCCGTTCTACTGTAAGAAATCATTTTTTTGAGTTCCTGCCTGCTGTAGGTTTTACCTCCCATATTATAGCTTATTGTGAAATCAAACCAGTTTATTCCTTCCTCATTAGAAAATTCTATAATCGGCTCAAGTTCGATATTTTTAATTTCTATATCATCAAAAGAATCAGTTGTTTGTACTTCCCATTCTTCCGGTATATGTGGAAGTCCATCGGTTATAAAATTCTGGATATCAGATTCATTCTTCAAAACAAATTGATCTGGTCTTACAGCAAAATTATAGTCTTCTAAAAATCTAATTATTTTAGAAAACTCTCGGGTGTCTTTTGTATACCAGGTATATGGATCTTCTTCCGACTGAATATAATTATTTTCTTCCATATCAAGACCTAAAAGTTCAGTATTGCAGTAATTTTCACCAGAAAAGTTAACTTTCATATCACATAAAATTTTCTCTTCTCTGTAATCAAGCTTCATACTGACATCC
Source organism: uncultured Halanaerobium sp. (assembly GCA_964559325.1). Classification (GTDB taxonomy): domain Bacteria; phylum Bacillota; class Halanaerobiia; order Halanaerobiales; family Halanaerobiaceae; genus QPJE01. The sequence continues at coordinate 5,866 of CAZLIW010000053.1, forward strand.
GGTTCTTCCTTTATCAGATCGTATTTTGTAAGGTTTTCCTTTATTTTGAGAGGTGTATTTTCCTTCAGAACAGGGATTACTTCAAAAAGAAATTCGCCTCTCTTTTTTTCAGGAATATCAATATTATTGTCAAGTTCATTATAGCCTGAAAGATCAACCGGATGTACTTTGTTTTCTATCACAGACCAGAATAGATTTTCTTCCTGATTACTGTAAATAGAATAACCATGTTCTGCTGTATTTAATCTAATGTTTTCTGCATTTCCTGTCATCTCAAGTTCAGGATAAAGTGTTTTACCACTTTCAATCTGCTGTTTTATTTCGTCCATAATTACACTGTAATTTCCACTCAGCTCCAGTAAAAATTCAAAATTAGCTTTATTTTTAGTTAAAAGTAGTGAGTGCTTTTCTCTACCTTTTGTCTTTTCCAGGCTGCTGAGTTTTTTTATCATCTGCAGTTCTTTATCGATAAAATTTTTCTCAAAAATATTTTCTTTAAAATGAAAAAAAAGATCTCCATTTAAAGCTTCTATAATATCATTCATTTCTGAATCAGAAATTTGATCAGATATTATGACAAGTTTAAAGTTGCTCAAACTCTGATCCAAAATTCCCTTTAGCCGGTATTCAAGTTTATCTTTTTTATACGGATTAAACTGTTCTGTCAAATCGATCAGCTTCTGATAATTATGGTTTATGGATTTTTGCTGCTGTATTTCAGTATAATCTTCACTAAAAAATTTATACAAAACTGCTGCCTCGTGTTTGCAGTATTCTCCCCAGTCATAGGGACAGCTGCAGACACCATCAATATAATACTTATCTCCATAAAATTCCAGGTAAAGTTCAACTTCATAGTCTCTGGTTCCACTTACCTGGGCATTTATCTGAAATTTATCTTTTCCAGTAATTTTTGAAAAATATCTTTTAATATGGCCCTGATGATAGTATTTTAATCCTCTTCGGTAAATACTGTCAGGTACTAATTCCCTGATAATATTTTTATCTATCATTTTTACATCTCCTGCTTATATTGAATTTGCATTTATGTTTATTTTATCATACCAGAAAGAGAAAAACAGCATTGATATTATTGTTCTTTTTGTTTATAATACAGGTAAAAGAAATTGAGTAAATAGATAAACTTTCAAAATTTGGAAAGAAAAATTTTCGAGCGAATTAATTTTGATAGAAAAGATAAGTACAAAAAGAAAAAAATGAGGGGTTTTAAAATGAAACATCATAAATCTAAAATAGATTTTGATTTTATTAAAAAACCAGAAGAATTTAATAAGTATAGTAAAAAAGAACTTCTTCAATATTGTCTGGGAGCTATTTTATATACCCCGGGAACACTGGATATAAAAGAGAAGATAAGCAGAGGGGAGCTGTCCGGGTTAACAACAATTGTTCTGGATTTTGAAGACGGCATAGCCGACTCAGAACTGACTCAGGCTGAGAATAATGTCATAGATTCTTTAGAATATATTTATAAAGAAATTGATTCTGGAAATATGTCAGAAAAGGATCTCCCCCTAATATTTATTAGAGTGCGCAATACTGATCAGTTTAAATCTTTTTCTAAAAGGCTGTGCAAAAAACATAGTAAATTATTAACAGGATTTGAATTTCCTAAATTAAATACTGATAATGCCCTCAATTATTTAGAACATCAGAAATATTTAAATGAAAAATTCAATGAAATTCTCTACAGCATGCCTGTTATGGAAGATGAAAAGGTGGCTCATAAAGAAACCAGAATAGAAGAGCTCAGCAGTTTGAGAGATATTTTTGCAGATTATAAAGATATAATTATAAATCTTGGTATTGGGGGTACAGACTTTTCTTCCATCTTTTCTCTGCGGAGAAGTGTTCAAGAAAGCATATATGACCTCATGGAAGTTAAGGATTGTTTAACTGATATAATGAATTTTTTTACCAGAAAAAGTGACAATTATGTTATATCCGGGCCAGTCTGGGAATACTTTTCAAATAATAGTCAGGAAGTTGATAAAATTTCATCTGAGTCATCTGAAATCAAAAAAAACTTTTATAAACTGTTAATTCAGAGAAAGACATTTATCAATCCGGCTGTAGATGGTTTACTGAGAGAAATTATATTAGATAAAGCAAATGGATTTATAGGCAAAGGAATTATTCACCCCTCCCATATAAAGTATGTAAATGCCATGCAGTCAGTAAAAAAAGAAGATTATGATGATGCACAGCAGATATTAGAAACTCCTGGAGGGGTTGCTAAAAGTTTAAGGGGAAACAAAATGAATGAAATTAATCCCCACCACAGCTGGGCTAAAAAAATCATTTATAAAGCAAAAGCATATGGAGTAATTGAAGAAGAAAAGGATTATGCTAAACTATTTAAAATGTAGGACTTTTTCTTAAAATAAAACCTTTAAGGAGTTTTCTTTTAATTGTTTACAAGATTTATATAAATCCATCATATTTCTTTTTTACTAAAGCACTGAAGACATAGTCTATCATTGTAATAAAATCAAATACCGGCAGTTTAACTTTATCCTGAATTGCCCTGGCATAAGGTGGCAGCATACTGCATTCTAATAATACTACTTTAATTTCAGGATTAGCTTTCACCATTTCAACTGCTGCTTCTACTGCCTCTTTTTCCATTTTTTCTGAATCAAGTTCTCCACATTCTTCTATTACTGTTTTTCTAAAAAAATTTTTGTCCTGCATCCCTTTTAATACAATATCATCAGGATCAGCATTTACTGCTTTAATAAAATCATCATCCAGTTTACTTGCTTCAGCACTTATTACCCCCACTTTACTGTTTTTATCAAGCATAGAAGAAATAAATGGTATCTGAAGCAGGCTTGATAAGAACACCGGTATATCAACAGCTTCTGCAACTTCTTTCTGGAAAAGCGCAAAAAAACCGCAGTCAGCTGTTATTGCTTTTACACCTTCCCGCTCCAATTCTTTTGCCGCTCCAATTATAACTTCCAGACCACTTTTATCTTTTTCCAGCAGCTGTTTAAAATCCAATCCTTTTACAAGTTTATATCTAACTGGATAATCATAAGTACTGGCATTGCCAACATCTCCTGGAATAAAAGGTGCCACACAGTCTAAAAGTAAAATCCCAACAGTTTCACCATAATTCATCTGATTTTTATTAGCTTTATAAAGCATAAGTTTCCCTCCTTAAAAAGTTGCTTTTCTATTCTAAACAGCCAAAAAATCTCAGTCGAATTTCTATATTAATTTAAATTGATCATTTCACAATAACGGATATTCAATTTTACAATAGTAAAAAAGAGTCAAAAAAAGAAGTATCACTTTCTCGGCATCTATCCATTTAAATATCGATAAATTGTAGCTTCTGATGTTTCCAGTTCACCGGCTACTTCAGAAATCGAATT
>CAZLIW010000054.1:0-9229 GCA_964559325.1 uncultured Halanaerobium sp.
AAAGAAATAAGAAAAAATAAAGGAAAGCAGTTTGCACCAGAAGTAGCTGAAGTGTTTTTAGAAATATTGGAAGAAAAGAATAATACTGATTGATAATTAAGTCTAAAGTTTTATATTCATGTAAACTGGGTTTTCTAAATTTCATAATAAATTTAAGTTTATCAAATATTCGGCTGATTTGTTTCTAAAAATGCAGGAAATAAAATAGATAAAAATCACTTGACGATAAGTAGATATACTGTTATAATACTACATGTCGTATGAAATAATTAAGCAAATTTGCGCCCGTAGCTCAACTGGATAGAGCGATTGACTACGGATCAATAGGCTGAGGGTTCGAATCCTTCCGGGCGCACCATTTATTTAGGAGTTTTTATGATTTTTTCTGATGAAGATAAAAAATATATGAAAATGGCCCTGGCAGAAGCCAGGAATGCGCTGGAGTATAATGAAGTTCCAATTGGTGCAGTTGTTGTTTGTAATGGAGAAGTTGTTGGTAAGGGGTTTAATCTCCGGGAAAAAACCCAGGACCCAACTGCCCATGCTGAAATGATTGCTCTGCGTAAAGCTGCCGAAAAACAGGCCAGCTGGCGACTTGAAGACTGCCAGCTTTATGTAACTTTAGAACCATGTTCTATGTGTGCTGGAGCACTGCTTCAGGCCAGGATAGAAAAGCTTGTTTTTGCTGCCAGAGATCCCAAGGCTGGTGCTGTAAAAAGCCTTTATCAGCTGCTTGATGATTCCAGATTTAATCATCAGGTGGATGTTGTTGAAGGAGTTATGAAAGAAAAATCGGCACAGCTTCTAAAAGATTTTTTCCGTGATTTAAGAAAACGGAAGGATGGGTGAGTCTGGCTTAAACCGCTCGACTCGAAATCGAGTAGGCTTTACTGTCTCGGGGGTTCAAATCCCTCTCCTTCCGCCATTGGATTTTTATCAGAATTTAAATTTTTATATAATTTTTAAAAGTAGAGACTTAAGTTTGGAGCAGTTGAGTTAGATTTATATTTAACTCATGACGGCCTTTGAGGCCGAATATTGAAACTGGCTTTGCGTTATACCAAAGAAGTTTTAGTGCAGCCTCCAACTTTTAACGTGGAGAGGTGTTCCGAGTCTGGCTTAAGGGGCTCGCCTGGAAAGCGAGTGTAGGCTCACGCCTACCGAGGGTTCGAATCCCTCCCTCTCCGCCATTTAAATTTAAATATAAGATTTGGCCGCACTAGATGGGGTGGTAGCGGTACCCTGTAACCTGCAATCCGCTAGAGCAGGATCGATGCCGTGGCTGAGGGTTTTGTCTTTCAGGGTCTGGCCCTGAAAAGTAGTGTTGACAATTGGGTCTTGCGCAATGGAGCCTTATGAACCCCGTCAGGTCCGGGAGGAAGCAGCGGTAAGTAAGTGTCTCCATGTGCCGCGAGGGTGCCTGATTCGAGCCAACTATTGGGGTAACGCCTGGAAGACGGAATTCGAAGCAGGTGTGCGGCCGCTTTTTTAACACCCGGAGTTGAGGGTGTTTTTGTTATATTATATAATAAAAATAAATAGATAGAGGTGAATTTAATGTCTTTTCTCTCACTTTACAGAAAATACAGACCAACCAAGTTTAAAGACTTAATTGGACAGGACCATGTGGTAAAAACATTAAAAAATGCAATAAAAAATGATAGAGTTGCCCATGCATATCTTTTTGCAGGTCCTCGTGGTACCGGGAAAACTTCAACTGCAAAGGTATTTGCCAGAGCATTAAACTGTGCTCATCCTGCAGATAATTTTGAGCCCTGTGGAGAGTGTAATTCATGTCAGAGAATAGAAAAAGGTAATTCACTTGATGTTATAGAAATTGATGCGGCATCAAATAGGGGTATTGACGAAATAAGGGAACTGAGAGAAAAGGTTAAATTTTATCCAGGTGAGGGAAAATATAAAGTATATATTATAGATGAGGTGCATATGCTCACCAAAGGAGCTTTTAATGCATTATTAAAAACACTGGAAGAACCTCCAGAAAGTGTTGTTTTTATACTGGCAACAACAGAACCACATAAAGTTATTACAACAATCATGTCGAGATGTCAGCGCTTCGATTTTTCACTTTTATCACTTTCTGATATTAAAAAGAGGTTAAAATTCATCTGTCAGCAGGAAGAATTTTCAGCTGAAGCTGAAGCACTGGACTTTCTTGCCAGAAATGCTAGAGGGGGCATGAGAGATGGGATTAGTCTGCTGGATCAGGCTATTTCTTTTACTGATGGTGAATTAACTTCAGATGGTGTGGCCAAAATGTTGGGCAGAGTGGAAAAAAAAGAACTGAAAAAATTTCTGGAAGCAGTTAATTTAAAGCGCAGTGATCAGGCCTTGAAATTGGTTTCTAAAATTATTTCTTTGGGGCTTGGGATAGAAAGATTTTCAGAAGAATTAATAGAATACTGCCGAGAACTTTTGCTTGTAAAAGAATGTGGAATTGAATCCGGGATACTGGATTATTCCACAGGTTATTTAAATGATCTTTCAGAAAAAGCCTCACAGCTGAGCAGCAGTGAGTTAACTGAAATAATAGATCTTTTTTCGGAATTGAATCAGAAGTTAAAATTCAGTGCTCAGCCTAAACTTCAGCTGGAAATTGCAGTTATTAAATTATGCAGTAGAGATAATAATGATCCTTTAATGCTTGCTGAAAGGATTAAAGAGCTGGAATTTCAGATTTCTAATTTGAAAAACTCTGGAGCTGTATCTTCTTCAGATAATACAGAGGAAATAAAGAAGACAAATAATGATTTTAAGCCGCAGTATATTGATAAAAAGGATAAGAATGCGGATAAAAAGAATAATTCAGCCGATGAAAAAGATTCTGCAGATAAAGGTGAGGGGAATGTTGATGCTTCAGAAAAAAATGTTCAAGATGCTGTACCCCAAAGCCAGAAAAAAAATACTGATTTAACACTGGGTGATATTAAAAAAGTATGGGGGAAAGTACTCAATAATATAAGAAAAACTGACATATCAGTTCAGGCCCTATTAAGGGAAGGAGCACCTGTTAAAGTAAATGGTAAAAAAATTACAGTGGCTTTTCCTGAAGGAAAGAAATTTCATTACAAGGGAGTGTTGTCCAATAGTTCAATGATCAATAAAGTTGTCAGGAATTTACTGGGCCAGCCGGTAGAGGTTGAATTTTTAATTTACGGCAGTGAGTCAGAAGAAAATAATGCTAAAAAAAAAGTGACTAATAATATTGATAGGGATTATAAGAAAGAGAAAAACACAGAAAAAGAACAACAAGGTAATGAAAAAAATACTTTTGATGATTTGGAAAAACTGGCAGATTTATTTGAAGGTGAAATCATAAGTGTAGACAAAAATATTCTGGGAAAAAGAGGAGGAAATTAAAATGAAAATGAATAATTTAATGAAGCAGGCACAGCAGATGCAGGCAAAAATGTCAAAGATGCAGGAAGAATTGGAAGAAAAGACAATGGAGGCCACTGCAGGTGGTGGAGTTGTTAAAGTTGTTGTCAATGGCAAGCAGGAGGTAGTAGACCTGCAGATTGATGAGGATGCAGTTGATCCTGAAGATGTAGAAATGCTGGAAGATCTTATTCTGGCAGCAGTTAATGAAGGTATGCGCAAAGTGCAGGACATGGTAAATGAAGAAATGGGCAAAATTACTGGTGGAATGAATATTCCAGGGATGTTTTAATGGATCCATATCCAAGACCAATGGGTAAACTCATTGGTGAACTGAGTAAATTACCCGGTATTGGGCCTAAAACTGCCCGCAGATTATCATTTTACATTCTGGGGCGCAGCAAAAATGAGGTGAAGGAGCTTGCAGATGCTCTAATGGAAGCTCGTGAAAAAATTAATTACTGTTCTGTCTGTAATCATTTAACTGAAAATGATAAATGTTCATTCTGCAGTTCAGAAAGCAGAGACCAATCTATGATCTGTGTGGTTGAAAGCCCTCGTGATGTAGTGGTTATGGAGAAAACTGGAGAATTTAATGGACTTTACCATGTGCTGCATGGAGCTATTTCTCCCATGGATGGAATTGGGCCTGATGAAATAAAAATTCGCAGTTTGATTCCCAGACTGGAAAATGGTGTTGAAGAAGTAATAATTGCAACAGATCCCAATGCTGAGGGAGATGCAACAGCTATGTATCTGGCAAAACTTATAAAACCACTTGGAGTTAAAGTTACCAGAATTGCTCATGGTGTGCCGGTGGGTGGAGATCTGGAATATGCTGATGAAGTAACACTTTCGAAAGCATTGGAAGGACGTCGTGAATTATAAATTAAAATTTGATAATAATAAAACCCTGTCCAGAGAATTATTTCTAAGGACGGGGTTTTATTAATTTTAAGCATTTATTTAAAATTATTTTAATGGAATTTGAAGATGTTCTAAATTGTATTATCATAGATGGGTGTTAAAGTTCAATTAGTTCATAATCTCTGCTTCCCAAACCAATCTCTTCTGCATATTCTATCTGTCTTACACCACCATCAGTACTGGGGTGTACATGTTTAAATTTATTTTCACCGGGTTTAATATCTTTATCGGCAAGCATTCCAAAATATTCTTCTTCCTTATTGACCAGGTCCAGAGAAGCCTGTTCTAAAGCAACAGGATCTTTAGAAGCTAAAATACCTATATCTCGAACTATCGGCCGGTCATTCCATCCCGAACAGTCACAGTCTGGAGAAACATTTGTAATAAAATTTATATATGCTGTTTTATCTTTTTTCTCTTTTATAATTCCATATGTGAATTCGACCTGTCTTTCTTCCACGCCTTCACTTGTTGCTTCCCATTCAATTGTAATTGCTTCTGTTGGACAGGTTACAACACATTCACCACAGCCAATACATATATCATGGTTAATAAAGCTTTTTTCTTCATTAATTGTAATACAGTCTTCCGGACAGTATTTTACACACTGTTTGCATTTAATACAGTATTCTTCTTCAATTTCTGGTAAAACTGCCGAATGCATCATTTGTTTTCCGGCACGGCTTCCCAATCCCATTCCTATATTTTTAAATGTTCCACCAAAACCGGTTAGCTGATGTCCCTTAAAATGGGCCAGACTGATCAATGAATCAGCATACATTACTTCAGAACCAACTTTTATGTTTTTGAAATGTTTTAGATTCACTTCAACTTCCATAGTATTTTTACCTGTTAATCCATCAGCAATAATTATTGGGGCCTGAATAGATGCATAACTAAATCCATTTGCTATAGCACTGTTAAGGTGATCAACAGAATTAGCCCTTCCACCTACATAAAGTGTATTTGCATCTGTTAAAAAAGGCCTTCCTCCCATTTTTTTAATATCACTTACCAGCTGTCTGGTAAAAACCGGTCTTATAAAAGCAGTATTCCCGGGTTCTCCAAAATGTTGTTTAACAGCCACAAGATCATCATCTTCTATAAATTCATTAAATCCAGCCTTGTAAAACAATTTGCTCAACTTTTTAACCAGACTTTCACTGCTGCTTGTTGACTTCATGTTAGCTATATATACTTTTGATGACATAATATTCCCCCTATTAAATTATTAATTTAATATCTTAAAACTTATTTTTAATTATATGATAAATTGGAGGATATAACAAGCATATTCAAAACTGATAAATTTTCTGCAGCTTGACATTGTGCTCTGGCTTTGTTAAAATACTCTAAATATATGTGAATCTAATATCTTAAAAGTCATTAAATTTAAGTAAAAATTTTATAAAATATTTTAAAATCCAAATAGGAGGCGGAAAAATGGATAAAATTGTTAAAGAAGGATTAACTTTTGATGATGTTTTGTTAATTCCTGCCAGATCTGATGTTGTGCCCAAAGAAGTTGAAACCAGAACAAAATTGACAGATGAAATTAGTTTAAATATTCCAGTCATTAGTGCCGGTATGGATACAGTTACAGAAGGTGATATGGCAATTGCTATGGCAAGAGAAGGTGGACTTGGTATTATCCACAAAAATATGTCTATTAGACAGCAGGCATCTGAAGTAGATAAAGTTAAAAGATCTGAAAGTGGAGTTATTGTTGATCCGTTTTATCTTCAGCCCGATGCCACCATTAATGAAGCTGAAGCACTGATGTCAAAATATCATATTTCTGGAGTTCCAATTGTAAATGAAGAGAAGATCCTTGTTGGAATCCTTACCAATAGAGACCTCCGCTTTGTTCAAAATTATGACCGTCCTATTTCAGAAGTTATGACAGATGAGGGACTTGTAACAGCTCCTGTTGGAACTACACTTGACGATGCAAAAGAAGCCCTGCAAAAGCATAAGATAGAAAAACTACCTATTGTGGATGATGATGGTATTTTGCGTGGTCTTATTACAATTAAAGATATAGAAAAAGCAAGACAGTTTCCGGATGCTTCTAAAGACAAACAGGGGAGGCTTCTTGCAGGTGCAGCAGTAGGAACAGGATCAGATACAATGGAGAGAGTTAAAGCACTTTATGAAGCTGATGTAGATATTCTGGTTGTTGATACTGCTCATGGACATTCGCTGGGAGTTATTGAAATAGTTAAAAAAATTAAAAGTGAGTTTCCGGACCTTCCAATTATAGCTGGAAATGTAGCTACAGCAGAAGCAACTGAAGAACTAATAAAAGCCGGTGCAGATGTGGTTAAGGTAGGTATTGGACCCGGTTCTATCTGTACAACAAGAGTTGTTGCCGGTGTTGGAGTGCCTCAGATAACTGCAATTTATGATTCAGCTAAAAAGGCTGCTAAATACGGGAAAACAGTTATAGCTGATGGTGGTATCAAATATTCGGGTGATATAGTAAAAGCACTTGCAGCTGGGGCACACACTGTAATGATTGGAAGTTTACTTGCCGGTACAGAAGAAAGTCCAGGTGAACTGGAAATTTACAAGGGTAGAAGCTATAAAGTTTATAGAGGAATGGGATCTGTTGGTGCCATGAAGCAGGGGAGTAAGGATCGGTATTTTCAGGAAGATCAGAAAGAACCGGAAAAATTTGTTCCAGAAGGAATAGAAGGTCGTGTTCCCTATAAAGGTTCACTTTATGAAACTATCTATCAATTGGTAGGTGGATTAAAATCAGGAATGGGTTATTGTGGGACAAAAAGTATAGAAGATTTACGTGAAGATGGGCAGTTTATAAGGATTTCTCCTGCCGGATTAAGGGAGAGTCATCCACATGATATAACAATAACTAAAGAGGCTCCCAACTACAGTGTGGATTAGTTGTTGTTGATTTTACAGAAAAAATTATGAAGAAGTAATAAGATGTAATCTGTGAGTTAAATAAACAATAGTTCATAACAGGAGGGCTTATCATGGCTGAAGAAAATAGAAAAGAAGAAAATTTAATCATTATTGGAGGTGGGCCGGCCGGGCTTTCTGCAGCAATTTACGCTGCCCGTGGAGGTCTTGATCCTTTAGTAATAAATGGTCCTGAGCCGGGTGGTCAGATTACAACTACTTCAGAATTAGAAAACTATCCAGGTTTTCCCGGTGGTATTGGTGGATTTGACTTAATGCAGAAGGTAACAGAGCAGGCAGAGAGTTTTGATGCACGTCTGGTTTATGAAATTGTAGAATCCGTTGATTTTTCCGGCGGCAGTTATATCATAAAAACTGATATGGAAGAATATATTGCTGAATCTGTAATAATTGCCACTGGTGCAGAACCGCGTCAGTTAGGTTTAGAAAAAGAAGATAAATTCCGTGGTAATGGAATTTCTTACTGTGCTACCTGTGATGCAGCATTTTTTAGAGATCAGGATGTTGCCATTGTTGGTGGTGGAGATACTGCTTTATGGGAAGCAACATTTCTAACTAAGTTTGCCAGTAAAGTATATGTGCTGCACAGAAGAGATGAATTTAGAGGAACAAAAATACTTAGTGATAGAGTAAAGAATAACGAAAAAATAGAAGTTCTCTGGGATACAGAAATAAAAGAACTTCTGGGAGAAAATAAACTGCAGGGAATTAAAATTTTTAATAACGAAAGTGGAGAAGAAAAAAATCTTGGAGTTTCTGGACTGTTTATAGCAGTTGGTCACACACCAAGGACAGAAATCTTCAAAGATATAATCGAACTGGATGAGCAGGGATATATTATTACAGATAAAGAACAGCAGACCAGTATTGAAGGTATCTATTCTGCTGGTGATGTTCAGGATCCTGAATACAGGCAGGTTATTACTGCTGCTGCTTCTGGAGCAAAAGCTGCAATTCAGGCTGGCAAATATTTAGATAATAAAAATTAAAAATTGATTATTGAAATATATTACCCCAAGTTAATTTAAGCTGCCTTAACTTTCCTGTTGTATTAGACAATACAGGAATATCGGGCAGCTTTTCGTATATTGCAAAAAAAAGATGATTATTATATAATGAGACAAATAGAACAAAGTAATGAGAGGAGCTGGCCTTTTTGGCTCAGGGATATTTTATAACATTTGAAGGAATAGAAGGATCTGGCAAAACTACACAGATTAAACTACTGCACAATTTTCTAACAGGACAGGGAAGGGAAGTAGAATATACCAGAGAACCCGGTGGGACCGAAATTGGCAGAAAAATAAGAGAAATTTTGCTTGATCCCCGCTATGATATTATGGATTATAAAACAGAAATACTTCTATATGCAGCTGATAGAGCACAGGATATGAAAGAGAATATTATTCCAGCTTTAAAAGACGGTAAAATAATACTTTCAGATAGATTTGTTGATTCCAATCTTGCCTATCAGGCATATGGAAGAGGTCTAGATTATAAAACAGTTTTTTCTATCAATAGCTGGGTTATAGATCCTTACTGGCCTGATCTCACTTTCATCCTGGATGTAGACATCAAACAGGGACTCATGAGAGCCCGTTCAATTAGTAAAGATCAGATAGGAGATCGCCTGGAAAGAGAAGTGGATTCTTTTCATCAGCGTGTTAGAGAAGGCTATCTGGAGATGGCAGAAGAAGACAGATTTGTAGTTGTTGATGCCGGTGGAGAACCGGAAAATGTGCATAATCAGATCAAAAAAATTGTTTCCAGGAGGTTATTATAATGGAAAATAAAGCTAATATGGGTAAAACCGTCAAAATGATTATAGCTGTAGTACATGATCATGATGCAGCCGATCTTTTAGAGGCATTAACTGCAGCAGGTTTCCAGGTCACCAAGATGGCTTCTACAGGTGGATTTTTAAGAGAAGGAAATACAACTTTTATGATAGGTTCTG
>CAZLIW010000055.1:0-9222 GCA_964559325.1 uncultured Halanaerobium sp.
ATAAAGTACATGCTCACTTTTTACATGTCCAAGTTCATGCCCGAGTATAAATATTAGTTCATCTCTTTCAAGAAGATCATATGCCCCACTTGTTATTACAACTATCGGTTCTTCCACACCCGCCGCAAACGCATTAATTTTGGGTTCTTGAATTATATAAAGGTCAGGATTATAACCCATATCCAGCCTCTGACATGATTCCTGAAATAATTCATAAAGATCAGGAAACATTTTTTCAGTGATTCTTACATTACTACCTGTATGACTTACCTTCAGAATTTTGTCCATACTGTATTTATTAAATTTGCGGACCAGTGTTTCCAAACCCGGTGTACTTTTTAAATTTTCAAGGGCTTTTCTATCCAGCGGATGTTCGTATTCTTCAGCTCTTAATCCTTTTATATCTTTTTTGATAATTATCATTCCTTATTATATATAAAATTAAAATAACATTTTATAACTTAAAAACAGAAATTAAACAATAAATCATCATCATTAATTATATTTTTTAGCAAGATGTTTTTCTAAATCATCATTGGCTTTAAAACCACAGTAAAGCCAGACTGCAAGTGGCCCGATTACTGGAATTAAATAACCAACGATAGTTCCTATTATAAAAATCAGAATAGCATTTTTGACCATACCTTTATATAAATACCAGAAAGGCCCAAATAAAAAAGCCGGCCAATTCCAATTAGATGAACTTTTTTTTGGTGAATAATTTTTTTGATCTAATCTATCCATTTCTGCATCAACTTTTGAACTAATTGTTAGCTGATTTTCCTTTTCAACTAATTTGTGACCACAGTTACCACAAAACTTATTATTTTCTGCTACTTCTTCTCCACATTCAGGACAAAACACAGCTATCCCCTCCCCCCTAAAATAATTACATGTAATATTTATTCTTCAATTAGGTGTTAAACTCCTCCTTCTTTAGCAAAAAAATACATAAATCCCGCCATTTTCAGCAGGATTTATAATACTATACATTTATATTGCATTAAAATTAAGATCTAGCCTAAAAGATCTCCCAATATTTTCTTTTCTGCAAACAGTGCATTTGTACCTCCTGTATGCCAGAACAAAATATCACTTCCCTTTTCTATTTTACCTTTTTCTAGATAATCAATTAAAGCAGCTGCAGCTTTACCAGTATAAACTGGATCAAGGAAAATTCCTTCACTTTCAGCAAAGATTTTTACTGCTCTATTTGCGGCTTGAGAAGGTATTTCATAGCCTGGACCAACATAATCATTATCTACAGCCACATCGTCTTTACACACTGTTTTATTTATATCAGCTAATTTAAGCGCTTTTGCTGACAGCTCGGCAATTTCAGTTAAATAACTTTCATCTTTATGGCTGACATTTACACCATGTATCTTAATATCATCATTTAAATAAACACTGGCTGCTGTAAGTCCAGCCAATGTTCCTCCAGTTCCAGTCGGATGAAAAATATGTTTTATATTTAAATTTTGTTTAAATTCCTGTTTTTTAATTTCCAGATAAGCATTCACAAAACCCAGAGTTCCAAGTGGTGATGCTCCACCAGGAGGAATTATATAGTAATCACTATCTTTTTCTGAAATTTCTTCAGCATACTGTTTTGATTCTTCCTGAGCTCTGTACATTGCAGCAAACTCTTCTTCATTTTCATTCATTTTAATCAGTTTTATTTCTGCACCGAGAATCGTATCCAGCAGCATATTTGCTTTTAAATCATCCATGCCTTCATTTACCACATCTATTAAATAAAGAATAGGATTTAAGCCATATTTACGGCAGGCAATTGCTGTCTGCATAGCATGATTGGACTGGGTAGCACCATAAGTGAAAATATATTTTGCTTTTTGGCTTAAAATTTCTCCAAAAAGAAATTCTAATTTTCTAATTTTATTTCCTCCAAATGTGCTAAACCCTGTCATATCATCTCTTTTAATATAGAAGTTTACATTATATCTATCTGATAATCTTTCCAACTTATGTAATTTTGTCGGGAAAAAACCAAGTTTTGCTCTTTTTATCTGAGCCAATTTAGCTTTTAAATCATTATATTTTTCCAAACTATACATATTAAACTCCCCTAACTATTTAGATTTTTAAAAATAATATAATAAAACCTGCTATTAATACTAGCAGGCTCCCTATTCTTTAATCTATATCCAAATTTAATGATTAAATATTTATTCTTCTTTTATTGAATCTTCAATAATTTGTATATGTTTTTCCATCATCTCACTGGCTCTAGCTGAATTTCTATTTTTTATAGAATCAACCAATTTTTGGGTTGTTTCAATTGATCTGCTTTTCGTGTTTTTAGAATGCTCTACTATTTTATGAGTCTCTTTGTGCAGCATTTCTCCAAAAATTTTCATTAAAGTATTCATAAGTGGATTATGAGTAGCTTTGGCTATATATAAATGAAAATTAAAATCTAATCTGACAAAATCATGAATGTCAGTTGAATTTTTAATTTCATCAAAAAGGTGCAAAATCTCTTCTATTTCTTCTTCAGTTGCCCTTATTGCTGCCAATCTTGCAAATTCTCTTTCCATCATTTTTCTAACTTCCATCAAATAAGGAAGAGAATAATCCGAAATCTCAGATATCAATTTACTAATTTCATCATATTTTTCAGCGTTTTCCCGAACAAAAGCACCTTTTCCCTGCTGAACATCCAGATATCCAGAAAAAGAAAGTGCCTGAATAGCTTCTCTAACTGATGTTCTGCTGACACCTAATAATTCAACCAGTTTTCTTTCTGAAGGAATTTTTTGACCTGGCTGTAAATCTCCATTTTTTATTTCCTTTTTTATCTGTTCAATAACCATTTCGGTTGTTGAGTTTCTCTTTATATTCTCAAAAGCCATTTACATCCACAGCCCCTTAATAATTTTGTATATAGATTGAATTTTATAATATTTTAATAGAATTTTAAATAATCAACATCTCGAAAAATATTAAAATAATAGTTAATTGTCTTATCCTAAGTAACTATATCACCTTTAAAATTTTAATTCAAATGCTAGAGTTTTAATGATCATTTTTAATACTAATAAATATGTACAGAAGATGCCTTAAAAGTAATATAAACTTCTTTCCCCTGAAATATATCTATCTTTTTATATGATTGTTTTGTAATATAGGCAAAAACTTCAACACCGATGTCAATCATAACTTCTAGATAAAAAATTTTATCTACTATATGCTTAATTTCACCCTTAAAACAATTTAGAGCTGTTGAGGTAAACTTTTCATTAGAAATAATGATATTTTCAGGACGTATTACTATGTTAGCTTTATTTTTACAGAAACCAATTACTGAAATATTTATCAAAGAATTTTTTCCTTCTATCTGTACAACATTATTTCTTATTTTTTTAACAGAAAATATATTTTTAGAATCTATAAAATTTGCGACAAAGTTATTTGCAGGCTTTTTAAATATTTCATCGGCACTTCCAATCTGTACAATCTTCCCCTCATTCATAACTGCAATTCTATCAGCCAGAGCCAGTGCTTCTTTGAAATCATGAGTCACATGTAAAGTTGTTGTTTTTAATTTGTTATGTATTTTTTTTAATTCAGTTTGAAAGCTTTCTTTAGTAGATGGGTCTAAAGCACTGAGAGGTTCATCAAGCAGCAGCACCTGAGGAGAAGTGATCAATGCGCGCGCAAGTGCCACTCTCTGCTGTTCCCCTCCACTTAAAGTTCTAACATTTCTACTTAATAAATTGTCTATAGAAAATAATTCAACAATATCCTGAACCTCTGATTTTATTTTGTTATCCTTTACTCCTTTAATATTTAAACCAAAAGCAATGTTATCTTTTACATTAAGATGGGGAAACAGCATATAATCCTGATAAACCATTCCAACCTTCCTATCTTCAGGTGGATAACTGCTTACATTTTTATCATCAAAAAAAATCTGGCCATGATCAGCTTTAATTAAACCGGCAATTAATTCCAATAATATTGTTTTCCCGGTACCTGTAGGACCTAGAATGACAAGATATTCCCCTTTTTTTACATTGAGATTTATATTATTAATTGTAAAATCAGATAGCTTCTTTCGTATATTTTTTAATTTAATCATAAACTTTCCTCACGATCTCTCTGAAACATACCAATTCTGTTATTTACTAATCTTAATATGATAAATATTATTAAACTGGCTATAACCATTATTGCAGCAATTGGACGAGAATATTTAAGTCCAAATGAAGCAAATCTCTCATAAATTAATACTGGTGCAGTCATAGGATGATATGCCATAATTACTACTGCACCAAATTCAGATAATCCTCTTGCCCACATCATAAGAGAACCCGAAATAATATGACTGCTATTTAAAGGAAGAGCTATTTTAAAAAATGTCTGGGCAGGTGAAGCTCCAAGACTACGGGAGACTTTTTCTAATCTCGGATCGATCGATTTAAAGCCTTCTAAAGTATCATTCAATAAAAAAGGTATTCCAACAAACATCATTGCAACAACTATCCCCGCAAAACGGCCAACAAAACTAATGCCAAATAAATTAAAAAACTTCCCCAAAAAAAAGTTGTTACCATAAACTGTCAGCAGTGCAATACCTGCAGCTGTATGTGGAATTATAACAGGAAGGTTTATTATACCTTCAATAATAACTTTAGCAGAAAAATCAGCCCTGGCCAAAAAATAGGCCAGGGGTATTCCAAGAATTAATGAAAGCAGCGTAGCAGCCAGTGATGCTTTAAAAGTAAGTAGAATTGTACTGTATACTTCTTTTTCTTTTGCTGTGTTTACTAAAAGTTCAGGGCTTGAACCAAAAACTAATTTAACTATAGGTACCATCACAAAAAATATAAGTATTATAGATAATATAGTTACTGAAAGCTGAAACCACGCTTTTTTTATCATTTTATTCTTCCTCAACAAATTCTTTTATTTTATCTGGAACCACATTAATATTATTTACAACTCCAGGAGTAATCGAAGGTTGCCCATTTTCTTCCATTATATTCTGTCCTTCTGGACCAACTAAGAATCTGACAAATTCTACTGCAGCTTCTTTGTTAGGAGCATTATTGGGAATGGTAACACCATAAACCATTGGTTTTCCTGTTTTAGTAATTTTTTCTCCCGGCTTTTTACCAGATATATCAAATTTAGCTTTTGCATAAAAATCACTATATTCATTTGTCTTTAGATTTATTTGATCAGATAATGTTATAAATGGCATACCATGCTGCTGAGCTACAGATCTATAGATAAATATATAATCGAGCTCTCCCGCTTCTAATAATGCCAGAAGATCGGTTTCTTTTGGTCTAACATTTCTTGCTGGACATCCATTACTTAACATTTGGTATAAATTTTCTTCATTATAGTGAAGTTCAGCGAGTTTCCAAACCAGCTGACTTCTATATCCACATGGATCAGCATTAGGATCAGAATGTCCATATTCAACATCATCTCTCAAGAGAATTCTATACCAATTCTCACTATCAATTTCATCAGAATATGCTGAGTTTTCGGTAAACATTATGGCCATTTCGTTAGTTGCAAAGTTTAAATACCAGTCTGTATGATTAGGAATCATGAGGCTATCTATTACTGTGTAATCTGCAGAAGCCATAATATCTGCTTTTCTGTTTAGATCAGTGATCTTTCTGGCACAGGTTCTGCTTCCTGCTGCCTCTCGCACTACATTGATCTCTGGATATTTATCTTCAAATGCTTTTTCCATTTGAGCAAAAGGTATACTTAAAGAACCCGCATGAAAAATAAGAACTTCACCTGAAATATCAGCAGCCATGACTGAACTATTAAATAAAGATGTGACCATTAAAGAAATGAAAAGCAAAACTAAAAATGTTTTTTTCATTATGTACACTCTCCTTTGAGTTTTTGAGTCTCAAAAGAAAAGGAAAAAATAAACCGATGCATAAAAGACATCGGTTAAAATGTCTCCTTTCCAAATAGGGAGGCCTATCTGTTTCCAGATAAACCCTAACGGCTCAAATATCTTATTTTAACTGTATAAAGCAGTTAAAATTTAGATACAAAAGCTCGAAGACTCATATTTTAATTTTTTTATGTTAATATAAGTATATACTAGCACTAATTAAATGTCAAAAAATAACATTGATCATCCGCCAGCAACCAGGTTATAGATAATAATTTCATCACCGTCTTTAATTTTATAATTCAAATCTACGTTCCTACCATTGACCAGAATAATCTTGCTTTTTTCTTCTGGTATTTTTAAAAATTTCACTAGATCTTTAATAAAATAGTTACTATCTGTTTCTAACTTTCTATTATCATCCAATTTATCTTTCCCATACTTTTTAAATTGATTTATTAATTTCACTTTAATCTTCATTTTGTCCCTGCTAGGCATATTCTCCAAGTCCAAGTTCTTTAAGTTTTTCTTTTTTCGGATTTCCTGTTTTTTTATTCCAGTCTCTTTCTTCATAGTATTCATCAAGCATAGCTTCAAAATCTTTTATTGCACAGTCTTCAATTTCATGGTAGTCACCAAATTTTGGAACCGCTCCCATTCTTGGATGAATTATATCATCTTCCCTTGTAAATCCTTCACGGCTATTAAATAATTTCTGCAGATTGATAGCCCTCTCACCTATTTTAAGTAAATCCCAGCCATCTACCTGCCAGCCAGTCAAAGCACTTAAAATTTCGGCATATTCTTTTATTCCTACACCAACATAGAACATAAATTTACATGTTCCCATTATGTCTGGAAGTGTTCCACCATCCTGTAGTAATTTAACTTCTTTTCCTTTACCTTTTTCATCCCATTTATCTACTTTTTCTGGATCTTTTAATCCAAAATCAGATAATTCGAAGTCCATTTTACCTCCATCATATCCCATAGCTTCTACAGGATGTATATGACATGAACCTCTGCTACCTGTGCCATATGATACTGCAAGAGCTTTTCCTGATCTTGGATCATGTGCAGGAGCTTCTAAGCCTTTGACCTGAACTGCAAACTCTTCTGCTTCTTTTCCTATCTTTTTTGCAGCTTTTTTTACACCATCTGCAAGTAGCTGACCTATTCCATCTCTATTAGCTATTTTTTTTACAAGCACCGGCAAAACTTCCCCATTTCCCCAACTTAAATCAAGATTATCTACATCCTCATCATTTAAAAGTCCATGTTCATAACATTCCATGGCAAATGCAATTGAGGCTCCTGTAGAAATAGTATCTATACCATATTCATTACAAAGATAATCACAGTGTACTGCTATATCCATATCTTCATTTAAAACAAATGCTGTAAAAGCTGCTATGCTCTCATATTCTGCCCCTTCATGTTTAGGGGTTTTGTATTTCCCATCCCTTACTTCTGCTATACGGCCACATCCTACTGGACATCCTTTATAGCACTGTTTATTTGACACTAGATTATTTTCATAAAAATACTCATATAATTCTTCTCCTTTACCCCAGGAGTTAGAATTCCAATTTTTAGTAGGAAAATCTCCAGAAACATCACATGCACCTAAATCCCCTATGGTACCATGTTCTCTAAATTCTTTAGTATCTGGATGTTCTTTTATTTTTTTATGAGTTTTTCGAACAGCTTCTATAAATTTTTCTTTATCTGCTATATCTACTTCTTTACTCCCTTTAACCGCTATTGCCATAAGATTTTTAGATCCCATTACTGCTCCAGCACCACCACGTCCTACTGCTCTGTGGTTTATCATTATTGCAGAATACAGCACTTTACTTTCTCCACCCTGCCCAATAGTTAAAATGGAATATCCTTTTCCCAGTTCTTCTGTAATTTTTTTTGCTTTTTCTGTTGAACTTTTACCAACAAGTTCTTCAGCATTTTTAAGAGTTATTTCATCATCTTCTACTAATATATAACAGGGTTTTGATGATTTACCTTCAACAATCATAAAATCATAACCAGCTTCTTTCATTGCAAAACCAAATTCATCTCCAACCCTTGCTTCACCCCATGTGCCTGTTAGTGGGGATTTAAAACACACTTCAAGACTTCCACCTCCAGGAACACGACGATCTGTCAGTGGACTTGTTGCCATAACAAGTTTATTTTTTCTACTTAAAGGATCTATTCCTGTTTCAAGTTCTTCATAAAGAACTCTAACACCATAACCTGATCCACCTAGATACTTTTTTAACAAATCTTCTTTTATTTTTTCTTTCTTAACTTTACCTTTATCAAGAGAAACTCTCAGCTGCTTACCTGCATAACCAAATAATTGATCCGTCATTATTGTCCCCCTTTAATAATTTATTAGCTAATAAATTATCAACCTCAAATTATTAAAATCTTAAATATCAATCTTTTCTAACATATTATCAATCTTTGCCTTATGTTCTCCTGTTAAAGGAAGTTTTGGAGAACGCGAATATCCACCACAGGCACCTCTTTTATCCATAATATATTTAACTACCTGTACCAGCTTACCAGAACTTTCTAATTCAATACAAAAAGGTAAAAGTTTATTGTATATTTTTTTTGCTTTTTCATAATCTTTCTCGTTTGCTGCAGATTCGAATAATTCAGATGAAAGTTTAGGGAATGCATTTGAAACTACTGATACCCAACCTCGTGCACCAAAGAAAAATGATTCTAACGCCAGTTCGTCACATCCGCAAAATGTAGTTATTTTATCTTCCTGATTTCTTTCAATTTCGCGCAGTCTGGTGATATCCCCGGTAGATTCTTTGATATATTGAATATTATCTTCTTCTGCCAGAGCTAAAACTGTATCTAACTGTATATCCACACCTGATACCCCTGGATTATTATAAAGCATTATTGGAATATTCACAGCATTATTGATCATTTTGAAGTGTTCAATTATTTCTTCCTGAAGTGGATTAAAATAATATGGTGGTAGAATCAAAACTCCATCTGCTCCTATTTTTTCTGCATGTTTTGCATTTTTTATTGCTATTTTAGTACTATCAGAACTTGTTCCTATGCAAACAGGTACACGTCCATTTACTTTTGCTACAACAAATTTTGCTAATTCTTTTTTTTCTTCTTCACTCATGGTTGTAAACTCTCCTGTACTTCCTAAAGGTAAAATACCGTGTATCCCATTTTCTATATTCCATTCAATGTTTTTTTCCAATCCTTCAAAGTTTATTTCTTTATCTTCTGTAAATGGTGTTGGTAATACTGCAAAAGCTCCTTCTAATTTTTTCATTTTTAATTCC
>CAZLIW010000056.1:0-9213 GCA_964559325.1 uncultured Halanaerobium sp.
AACAGTAATGGGTGCAGAGATAAAAGGTGTTGGAACAGATGTTATAAAAGTAAATGGTGTAGATAAACTACATGGAGTTGAACACAGAATTATACCTGACAGGATAGAAGCAGGTACATATATGATTGCAGCTGCAATTACCAATGGAGATATTTATGTCCGCAATGTTTTATCAGAACATGTAAAGCCACTGATAGCAAAAATGCATGAGATGGGTATAGAGCTTAAAGAAGATATATCAGGTGTTAGAGTTAAAGGAACAGGTTATTTAAAGGCTGTTGACATAAAGACACTGCCCTATCCGGGATTTCCAACTGATATGCAGTCTCAGATGATGGCACTTCTTACACAGGCAGATAATACCAGTATGATAATAGAAACTGTCTGGGAAAATAGATTTATGCATGTCGATGAATTAATACGTATGGGAGCAGATATAAAGATTGACGGACACAGTGCACTTTTAAAACCCGGTCCCCTTACAGGAGCTGAAGTTACAGCTACAGATCTCAGAGCAGGTGCAGCGCTTATTTTGGCCGGTTTGGCTGCAGAAGATACAACTGAAGTAAGAGATATTTACCATGTTGAACGGGGTTATGAGAACATAGAAACAAAACTCTGTTCAGTCGGAGCTGAAATAAAAAAAGTAACAGATTAGTCTCCTGCCGCTGAACTATTTCAGCGGTTTTGTGTTTTTATTTAAACTTACAAAAAATAATTAGATTTGACGTAACGACAATTTAACGGGGAGGGAGTTCAAATGATTACAACAGTTACCTTAAATCCTTCGATCGACAGAGAATATTTTGTAGACAGTAATGAAATTATGAAAAATCAATTTATCTACAGTGATGAGGATTTGAAGGTTTATCCGGGAGGGAAAGGCCTCCTGACAGCTATTAATTTAAAGAAGCTTGCCTATCCGAATGTTCAGAACATTGGTTTTGTGGGTGGTAAACAGGGACTTTTCTTTGAGAAGATGGTTCAGGAATATAAAGTAATTACAAATTATATCTATACTGACAGTGAAATAAGAAATAATGTAAAAATCATTGGTAAAAACCCTTTTTCCTATACACAGTACAATGATTATACACATAAAGTGGAAAAAAATGATGTGGCCGATCTTATTAAACGATACAAAAGAGGTATTGTAGAGAGTAAGATAGTCGTAATAGCAGGTTCAATTCCGGAAGGAGTGGGCTTTGATATTTACAAAATTTTGATAGATATAGCCCATAATATGGACAAAAAAGTTTATCTTCAGGCAAGTGGAGAAGCCTTAAAGCTGGCCCTTTCTGCTGAGCCAGAATTTGTCACACCATATTTTAAACACCACAAGACAATCCTTGATAAGGAAATGAAAAGCAAAAAAGATTATATAAAAGCAGGGCGCGAAATACAGGATAGAGGTGTAGAATATGTAATGATTCCATTTCACTGTGACAGGCTGCTTTTTGATGCAGATGGCAGAGTATATAAGCTTACACCGGATGATTACTGTATAATAAACTGGCTTGGTGCAAGTGATGCCTACAATGCTGCTTTTTTGGATTATGTATATCAAAATGGATTTGATTTTCTGGAGGCAAACAGACATGGTGGTGCAGCTGCACTCTGGATTGCCGAAAACAGAGAAGTGGTTTTAAATAATGGAGATGATTTTAAACACTGTCTAAGAAGACTTCACATTGAAGAGCTGGAGGTTTGATAGATGAGTATTGTAAGAGATTATATGATGAGGAGTATGAATTCAGTAAGCTCAGATGATCTTATTGAAGATGTTATAAGGTATATGTATAAATCTGAGCTGTCAGTTCTGCCTGTAGTAGATAATCAGAATAAGTTTATTGGTACAATTTACAGCAACAATGTATTAAAAAATATTATTCCAGAACAGTTTGGATTTATAGAAAGTCACAGGATTTTTTATGAAGTAAATCAGGCGGTAGAAAATCTAAATGACATAAGAGATGACATGGTGGAGAACTACATGTCAAAAAATACTGATGCGGTTAATGAAAATGATGATATGAATAAAATTGCAGACATTATGCTTCACAATAAAGAATCTCTTTTGTTTGTGGTAAATGATGAAGGATATCTGCGCGGATATATATCCAGAGCAGACCTGCTTCACTTTTTACTGGATGAGGCAAAGAAGAATTGATTTTAGTAAAATGAGGTGGAAACATGGATACATTTAGTCAAATTTCGCTAAGTTTAGAACAGATGGAAAGCTGGATTGTATTTAATAATATTGGTAACAAATCGATTTACCTAATGGGAGTTTTTTTAATACTTGGGCTGTTTGTTGTAGTTCTTGCAAAAAAATATGGAGTGCCAATAGTCGTTGGCTATGTATTTTTGGGGATTCTTCTCAGTCCGGATTTAATAAAAATGCTTCCATTTATTACTGAAGATATCAGCAGCTGGTATACATTTGTTATCAGCAATCTGGATTATGTAACAGAAATCGCTCTGGCATTTATTGCATTTACAATTGGAAGTGAACTGTCTATAAAGACATTTAAAAGGCTGGGGAAAAGCATTTTTTATATTGTTTTTTTTGAAGCAGTTGGTGCCTTTATAATGGTGACTGCAGCAGTTTATATAATAGGAAAGCCTCTTTACATGGCCATGCTTTTTGGAGCAATAGCATCTGCAACTGCTCCAGCAGCAACAGTTATGGTATTAAGAGAATATAATGCTGAAGGCCCTTTAACTTCGACCATTATGGCTGTAGTTGGGATAGATGATGCTGTAGCTCTGATAATATTTAGTTTAATCAGCCCTGCTGCATATTTGCGTTTTCAGGGTGGAGGGGAAATTGAGCTTCAGAGAATTTTACTTCTGCCGATGTTAGAAATATTTGCTTCAATAGCCCTTGGACTTGCAGCCGGATACACTGCTCAGTATATGCTGACGTTATTTGATGAAAAAACTAAAAAAGTAATGACAGTGGTGACATTAATAGTTGGGACTTCTGCTTTATCCTTATTCTTTAATATTTCACCACTTATAGCAAATATGTCTGTTGGTTTTGCAGTGAGAAATTTTGCCAGGAAAAATCTTCAAATTTCCGAATATCTTGACACAATAACTATACCTTTATATGCCATGTTTTTTATGCTGGCAGGTACAGAGATAAGATTTTCAGATATGGGTTCCCTTAGTTTTCTGCTGATAGCCTTTACTTACTTAACAGCGCGTATCATCGGTAAGGTGGGGGGATCAACTCTGGCGGCAAGAATTTCCGGTGCACCAGAATCAGTTCAGAAATATATAGGTTTGGGACTTTTTCCACAGAGTGGTGTTGCTATTGCCCTTGCATATACTGTACAGAAGCAGTTTTCAGCAGTTCCAGAAGTTGGTTTGCTGATTTTTAATACACTTCTTCTAACAGCTGCAGTGACAGAAGTTTTTGGACCACTTGCAACAAAATATGCTGTTATAAAGGCCGGAGAAGCAAAAGAATAACTGCAGCAGGATTTACCGATCATTTATAGAAATAATAAAAGAAAGAAATATAATATTTAATGGAGACTTTTTTCACAAAAATAATATACATGGTTATGGGAATTTAATTAATGTCTGAAATATGAATTGACAGGAAATAAAAGAAAAGTACGAGAGGAGTATTTATATTGAAATTCCTAAACAAATTCAGCAAAAAAATTGCAATCGATCTCGGTACAGCTACAGTTATTATCTATGAACACGGTAAAGGAATTCTGCTGCAGGAGTCTTCATATGTGGCTCTTGATACAAATGACCGAACAGTAATTGCAGTGGGAGATGAAGCAAGAAAAATGCTGGGAAGAACTCCCGGTAATATAGAGGTTGTCCGCCCTTTAAAAGATGGTGTAATTGCGAATTTTGAAGTTGCAGAGCTTATGCTTAAAAGTTTTCTCAAAAAAATTGGTGTAAAAAACAAATTTATCAAACCTCTGATTATGGTATGTATACCTGTTGGTGTAACAGGAGTGGAAAGCAGAGCAGTTCTGGAAGCGGCAGTCCAGGTTGGAGCAAGAAAAGCTTTTTTAATAGAAGAACCTGTGGCAGCTGCAATTGGAGCAGGATTGGAAATAGAAAAAGCAGAGGGGAATATGGTAATAGATATCGGTGGAGGTACAACAGAAATCGCCGTGCTTTCTCTTGGTGGAATAGTGGCTGGAGAATCAATTAGAGTCGGCGGCGATAAATTCGATGAAGCTATTGTTAGATATGTAAGAGAACATTATAATTTAATTATTGGTGCGTCTACAGCTGAAGAGCTAAAAATTAATATTGGCTGTGCACTGCCGGATTATGATGAAGTATATGAAGTCAAGGGAAGAGATCTTATGACAGGCCTGCCCCGACATATAGAAATTTCTTCTAATGAGACATATCAGGCATTAAAAGAACTGCTTGAAAGCATAAGTCATGCAGCCAGAAGAGTTCTGGAAAAAACACCTCCAGAGCTTTCTGCAGATATTGTTGAAAGGGGTATTATTTTAACAGGTGGAGGTTCTCTGCTTAAAGGTCTGGACAGATATATAAGTGCTGAGACAGAGGTGTCTGCTTTTGTGACAGATGATCCACTGATCTGTGTTGCAGAAGGAACAGGGCAGGCTCTGAATGAAATAGATAGGCTGGCAGATGTACTTGGAACCGGGGATCACAGCATCTCCTCCTAAAATAAAGGAGAGGATTTGATATTTTGAATAAAAACAGGATTTTATTTTTTATTATTATAATACTGCTCATCTGTTCACTATCAGTATCTGCAGCCGAAGAAATTATGCCTTTAAATGAAGTTAAAGCCGGTCTGCAGGGATATGGGAAAACAGTTTTTTCTGGGACTAATATAGAAAAATTCCCAGTTGAAATTATTGATGTTTTAAAAAATAGAGGTATCAGTGGTGATCTGATATTGGTCAAAACCTATGGAGAGAAAATGGAGAAGACAGGTGGAATTGCCGCAGGTATGAGCGGCAGTCCGGTCTATATTGATGATAAAATGATTGGAGCCATTGGTTATGGCTGGGCGTTTAGTGATCACCGTTATGGTCTTGTTACTCCGGTGGAAGATATGCTGTATCTGCTGGAAAAGATTGAGTCAGAAGAGAAGGTAAACTCTGAACTGGATAACAGGACATCTGTTAAAAACAGCAGTTTAAATTTAACCAAAAATCTGGCTGCCAGCGGCTCACCGCTGATGGTGAGTGGACTTAATGGAAGAGCTCTGGACAGGCTGAAAGATGATCTGTCTCACCTTAATCTTAAAGTAATACCCAACAATGGTATTAAAGAATCGGATAAAAGTACAGTTCGTCCTGAAGCTGGAGATGCTATTGCTGTACAGCTTGTTAGAGGTGATATCAATGTTGCTTCTATAGGTACCCTGTCATATGTTGATCAAAATAAAGTAATAGCATTTGGTCATCCATTTACAAATAGAGGTGAAGTCGATTATCTGCTCAGTAGAGCTTATATAAATGGAATAATTCCCAGTGAGGAACAGCCTTTTAAACTGGGATCACCATATTCGAGGCTAATTGGTTCAATTACACAGGATAGAGGTGCAGGTATAGCAGGAAGGCTGGATCAGTATCCACGGATTATACCATTATATATCTCTATATCAGAAAATAATGAGCTGGTAGAGGAAGTTTCTCTGCAGATAGTTAATGACGAATTTCTGCTGACATCGCTTGCAAATAGTGCAGCACTTCAGGCTGTGGATTCTTCACTGGACAGAATTGGTCCTGGAACCGCCCGCTCAAAGCTGAAGATAATGGCCAAAGGTTTACCTGATCTGCAGGTGACTTCTACAAATATGTACTACAGCCAGAATGATATAGGAAGTATGGCACTTTATGATTTTTATCAGCTGTTGAATTTAATTGCCCGAAACCCATTTGAAGAGATAAATTTAATAGATATAAGACTTGAATTGGATTTTAAAAAAACTGACAGTGTAGCACTGATTCAGGAAGCAAAAGTGTTAAATGAAGAAATTTATCCCGGTGATGAAGTGGAAGTGGAAGTGACTTTACATCCCTACAGAAACGATGTATTCACCAGAAATGTTTCGATCAAACTGCCGAATGATGTTGAAACAGGAATGGCAACTTTATTTATAGATGGCGGCTACACAGGAGAGACTGTTCGTCCAGAAGATGCAGAACTCAAACACAGTCTGCTGCTTTAAATGAAGCAGAAGTTGCCGGACATAAAAGTTTCGAATCGATGCTTAATGAGTATATGGAGAGACCTGACAACAATGATCTAATAGTTCAGGTTTACCCTGCTTACAGTGGACCACAGTATACAGAAAGTAGCTCTTCTCCGCCAGAATATGAAGGAGAAGAAAAACCTGTTCAGGATGAAAAAAGAGAAGATAATATGCAGAAAGAAAAGGCTGAAAAAGAGGAAAAAGATAGGAGTTCATCTGAAGAGGAAATAAAGGAAACTTTCAGCACAGATCATGTGCTTGAAGGAAGCCTGAATCTTGAAATAGAGATAAAAGGAAAAGAATCAGTAGAAAGTTCCGAAGATGAAATACCCGCAGAAGATGAGCTTCCCAAAAATATTAATTCTTCTAATGAATAGTTAAAATGCCCGGGTATATAGCCCGGGCTGCAGCCATTTTATTTTTGCGGTGGAGGTTTTTATATGGATAAGCAGTTGAAATTTCTGCTGGGTGTCCTTACTGTTTTTATTATAACAATTTATTTTTTGAATATTGCAGTAGGACTGCCTCAATTTTTTGAAGAAGATATAATAGACTTTCTGGAGGAAATTACAGGAGGGGAGATTTCTTTTGCAGAAATTTCTTTCTGGCCGTTAACAAAGATAAATCTAACTGAAGTGAGTTTTACTGATGACTCTCAAAATAATATTGATATTGAAGAAGTAAGTCTTATCTATCACTTTAATTTTTTTTCAGGTGATAAAAACTGGCTTGAGCTAGATTTGATTAAACTTAAAAGTCCTGCAGTAGAAATTAATAATCTACCGCTGGATAAAAAAATTCAGAATGATCAAGAGCTTAAGGATATGGAAATTGCACTACCTGAATTTTTTAGTGGACTTGTGGTTAATATAAGTGATGGAGAATTAAATTCCAGACTGAAAAATTATCAGCTTAAGCTTGATAATTTTAGCCTATCACTTTCTGCTGCTCGGACAACTGAATTTAAGCTAGATTTCACCGGAATGGCAGAAATAAATTATTTAAATTTAGGACAGGGAAATGAGATAAAAGATCTTCAGCTGGATAAACTAAAAACTTCTTTAGATTACAGAAATGGGAAACTAATTCTGGCAGCAGAAAACAGAGATTTCCCCCTGTATTTTTTCGAGGATTATATTGATGTAGGGCCGCTTTCTTATGCAGATTATAGAGCAGAATCCCTATCGTTAAATGGAACTGCAGATATAAACACTTTTGTTGAGATGGAAAACCTAACATTAGAAGAATATTCTGTTGAAGTAAATTTAAATAAGGTTTCTTTATCTGTAGATATAGAAAACAGCAGTCAAAAAGATGCTTTAGATATGCAGAAGGTGAATATAGAAATACCAGAATCAAAGCTGGCCTTTAGTGGTCCTGAACTTAAGGCTTCTATGGCCAGCACAGAATTAAGTGTTAATGACAGTATTTTTACTACTTCTTTTAATTATATGGAAGAAAGCGGATACAGGTTAAAACTGGAGGCAGAGGATCTTTCTTCAGATATCATATCCAATAAATATATAAAAGAGGGTAATTTTGATATATCAGCTTTACTGGAAGGTAATCTTAAAGAACTTACTTCTATAACAGCTGATTTGAGAGCAGAAAAATTTAATATTTTTGATAAAAATATAGAAAAAGCTGCAGCCAGCATCAGGATGGAAGAGAAAACCGTTTATATAGACAATTTTTCAGCAGAGAATACTGCTTCAGGTCAGATATCATTACAGGGGAATTATGCCCTTGATTCTGGCAAATACCTTGTTTCCTCTGAAGCAGATAATATTGGTCTTTCTGATATACCTGAAAGAATTAAAGACGATATTCCTGATAATTATAAGAGACGGGTTTCTGGAGAATAATTGAATTTTGATATAAATGTTGGTGGAATATATAATGGTAGAAAAGATCTATCAGCTGCTGGAGAAGTTAATCTGGATTTTAATTTAAAAAATTTAAATGACAGTGTAATGTTGAGCACATCATTCTGGTATGAAGATAGCACAATTTATTTGGGAAAAGGAGCAGTTGATTCATCTCTTGGTAAACTGGATATAATAGGAAGTATAGATTTTGCCAATAAAATATTTGCCATCCGCTATGCAGGAACTCAAATAGATATGTCTCTGCTGGAACTAAGTTCACTTGGAGCTTTACCATTTGACAGCAAAGTATCATATGTTAATGGTGGGATTAGTGGTAAATTTACAGATCCAGAAATAAGTCTGCAGGCCAGAATGCCTTTTTTTGAATATCAAAACTACAGAATTGAAGAGATAAATCTGCGCACTAAATATAATGACCACAGATTAAAGATAGAAGAATTTGAAATGAGTGTTGATGATGCAAAAATAACCGGCAGAGGGTATATAGATAAACCTCTTTCCAAATCAGCTAATCAGGCTGCCATTACATTTAAAACAGAAAATTTATTTTACAGCAGTCTTTCGGATTTTTTAAAGCTGGACCTCCCTCTTTCGGGAGAACTTAAAGCTGAACTTAATCTGTCAGGTAATATAAGAGATCTCAGAGCAGATTTTCGCATTAATTCTGAAAATACAATTTTAAAGACAGCTGACCGAAAATTTGAGCTGGATACACTTCAGGCAGCAGTTATTAGGGAGAATGGAAATTTTAATCTCAACAACCTGAAAGCATCAGATGGTAATATTGATCTGACTGCATCCGGGAACTATAATTTAAGCAGTGGTCTTGATATAAATTTCAATATTGATAATATTGTACCTGCAAATTATGTAAATATAGAAGGGTTTTCTGGAGTTATTACAGCTGATGGGAATATAAGTGGAGAGGTAAGCAGTCCGGCCGTAAGATTTTCTCTAAATTCAAAAGGAATGGAATATTATGGCCTGGATTTAAATATAGAGAACAGTAATTTTAGATATTTTAACAGCAGCCTTTATTTTGACCACTTTTCTTTTAAAGCTGCTGAAGGGAACTATAATTTAGAAGGAGAGATCAGCAAA
>CAZLIW010000057.1:0-9146 GCA_964559325.1 uncultured Halanaerobium sp.
TCAGTATTATAACAGCTTTAATTGGAGCTCCGTTTTTTGCATATCTTTTACTTTCCAGAAAAGAAAGTGGGTGGCACTAGTGCTTAAGGTAAAGAATCTTTATTTTTCTTATTCTAATAAAAATGTGCTCAGTGATATTAGCTTTAGGGCAGATAGAGGTGATTTTATTTGCCTTCTGGGTTCAAATGGGTCGGGTAAAACAACTCTGCTCAAATCCTTAAATGGGCTGCTGAAAGCTGACAGTGGACAAATATATATCAATAATAAGAATATAGAAAATTTAAAACAGAGACAGATTGCACGACTGATTGGATCTGTTCCTCAGGAAAATCAGACCATTTTTTCCTATAAAGTGAAAGAAATTGTTGTTATGGGCGCAAATCCACATATATCATTTGTTAAAGGTCCAACAGAAAAAGATTATTTAAAAGTATATAATATTCTTAATAACCTTGGTATAAGAAACTTAGCAGAAAAAAATTTTAATCAAATTTCTGGTGGAGAAAGGCAGCTTGTTTTGATAGCAAGGGCACTTATGCAGCAGGCAGATATTTTATTACTGGATGAACCAAATGCTCATTTGGATTTTAAAAATCAGCACACAATGATGGAAATTATGTTACAATTAAGCTGTAGGGGAAAGATAATTATTGCTGCAGTACATGATCCAAATTTAGCTTACCGCTACTGTCAGAGAGCTTTAATTCTTTCTGAAGGGAATTTGATTGCAGATGGTAAAGTGAAAAAAATTATGACAGAAAATAATTTAAGCAGAGCTTATGATACAGATATAAAACTCAATAAAGGTGGAGTAAGAATAGAATTTTGTTCAGAGATATTTTGAAAAAACATGCGGATCAGCAGTCTATAATAAAAGGGGAATAATAATAATGAAGGATTTTTTTAAAAAAATATCAGAACAGTTTAACGGCTCTCATAAAGTAATAACAGCTGTTTTAACAGGTTTTGAGTTCGATGGTCTGGATGAAAGTCTGCTCGGAGAAATGATGTTAATTGATGAAAGTGGAGAAATTGAATTTTCTTCAGAAAAAATGGAAGCAGAAATATACAACTATTTATTAGAAGCGGAAATAAAAAATGAGCTGCTTAATTTAACAGAATTAGAACAGTCAGAAATGAAAAATATTGAACTTGCAGATGATAAAAGAATAGAGTTATTTGTAGAACCTGTAGTGGACAGTCCCCGATTGCTCATTTTTGGAGCAGGTCATATAGCATCATCACTTGTTAAAATCACCGGTCTTATGGATTTTGAAATAACAGTAGTTGATGATAGAAAAGAATTTTTGAATTATAATAATTTTCCTGATGCTGACAGTCTTTTCTGTCTGCCCTATCAGAATTATTTTGCTAATTTTAGTGCACAGAAAAATGATTATATTGTAATAGTTACAAGAGGGCACCAGTTTGATTATGAAGTACTAAAAGAAGTAATCAGATCTAATGTTAAATATATAGGTATGATCGGAAGTTCTAAAAAAATAGATGAGGTTTATACAAAATTAAGAGAAAAAGATGGTATTTCCGATTCTGAGTTGAAAAAAGTTCACTCTCCAATTGGAATTGACATTAATAGTGAAACACCTGAAGAAATTGCAGTTGCAATTGCTGCCGAATTAATTTCTGTCAGGAGGGGTAAGGGTGCGTAAATCTATAGTAGAAAAAGTGCTGGAAAAGAAAAAAGATAATAAAAAAATAGTGAGAGCTTTTGTAATTAATTCGAAAAGTTCTTCACCAAGAAATACAGGTAATGAAATGCTTATCTTTGCTGATGGAAATACTTATGGAACAATTGGTGGTGGAACTGATGAAAAACTTGTTGTTGATGAAGCTCTTAAACTTTTTGTGGAAAGAAGCGGCAGTTCACGCAAATTAGAAATTAATCTTAGCAGAAAAGAAGCAGCTGAGATTGGATGGGTTTGTGGAGGTAACGTCGATATTTTTCTTCAATTAATCTAATGTAATGGCCTGTCTGGCAGTTATGTTAGCTGTATGTCAGCTTTGACATTGGGTATATTTTCTGATATAATTAACAAAATTTTAGAACAGCTGGAGGAAAGTTATGAGGCCTAAAATATTAATTGCAGCATTTAAAATGCCTACAGAAAAATTGGGAGAACAGTACAGATTGGGTGGTGTTGACTTTAGTCTTTTAACCCAGGATTATTCGGATTCTGTAAGTGCTGCTGGTGGTTTTCCCTATATACTTCCATATCTGGCAGCAAGAAAAAATGATGAAAAATATATTAAAGATTATATTGCTGATTTTGATGGGATAATATTGCCGGGAGGTAGTGATATTGATCCGGCGCTGTACAATTCTTATCCCCAAAAGAATCTGGGGCAGATTTATCCTGAAAGAGACAGATGGGAGCTTAAAATTTTGGAAATAGCAAAAAAATTGAAAAAACCTATTCTGGGAATCTGCCGGGGGTTTCAACTTATTAATATTTTCTATGATGGTAGTTTAAAAGTTGATGTATGTGGAAATAATGCTGGCAGTAAAATACCACATATGGCCTTAATGGTTCCCAAATACTACAAAACACATAAAATTGATATTAAAGAAAATACAAGGCTGGCTGAAATAATGGATGGCAGTCGAGAAATATCGGTCAACAGTTATCATCATCAGGCTGTGGAAAAGGTGGGTAGTGGTTTGACAGTCAGTGCATCTGCTCCTGATGGTGTTGTGGAAGCTGTTGAAGACGAAGATTATCCATATTTACTTGGTGTTCAGTGGCATCCTGAAATGATGTCAGGAAAAGACCCTTCACAGCTCAAAATATTTGAAGATTTTATTGAATTTTCTAGTGACAATGAAAATAAAGGTAATATTAGATGAGGAGGAGAAAAATGAAGAAAATATTATTGATATTGATATTAAGCTCAGCTGTGATTTTATCTTTTATGTCAGCGGTACAGGCTCAGGATAAAGATACTTTTGTAATGGGAATTGAAGATGAGGTAAGTGATTTGGATCCAGGTTTTACAACAATATCGGTAAATGAGAGAGTGGCTTCACTGATTTTTGATGGACTTGTTGAATATGGAGAGAACAATAGAATCGTTCCTGGTATTGCTCAAGACTGGACAATAAGTGAAGATGGTAAAGAATATACATTTAATTTGCGTAAAGGTGTTAAATTTCATGATAGTAGTGAACTGACAGCTTCTGATGTAAAATTCACTTATGAGAGAATTCTCGATCCTGAAGCTGGGTCCGGTTTGAGATCAAAGATTGAGAGTGTAGAAAGTATAGATATTTTAAACGATTATAAAATCAAATTTACTTTAAGTGAACCATATTCGCCATTTCTGCTTGCAATGACGTTTGGAATAGTTCCTGAAGACTATGTAAAAGCAAATGGTGAAGATGTATTGTCGAGAAAACCTGTTGGTGCAGGTCCATTTAAACTTGAAAATTGGGAAGCTGGAAATAAATTAGAATTATCAGCTTTTGAAGAATACTGGAATAAAGTTCCTAAATTAAAAAAAGTTGTTATAAGGCCGATAACAGAATCTTCAACTCAGGCAATGGAGCTTAGGAGTGGAGGAATAGATTTTGCAGTTAATATTGATGTTGGTCAGCTGCAGTCTTTTGCTGATAATGATGATTTTAAAGTTAAATCTGCTCCAGGAGCTAAAGTGAACTTTATGGGTTTTAATTTTGATATGGCTCCTTATAATAATTTAGAATTTAGAAAAGCAGTAATACAGGCAGTACCATTTAAAGAAATGGTTCCACAGATATTTGGTATGCTTGGTCAGAATGCTTATTCCATGCTGCCGCCAAATCTCTGGCCTGATGATCTTGAGTATCTTAAAGAAAATACAGTTAAATTTAATCCAGAAGCAGCAAAAAAGGAGTTCGCTAAATTAAAAGAAAATGGAATTATTCCTGAAGATTTTGTTGCAAAAATTTACCTTTCTAATAGCAATCCTTCTCAGGTCAAAATTGCTGAGGCAATGGTTACAGCGCTGAGGAAGGCAGGACTTGAAGCTGAAACTAATGCCATGGAATTTGGTACTATGTGGGACATGCTTGCTCGAGGAGAAATAGGGATGTTTTATCTGACATTTGTTTCTGATCCTGATCCAGATTACTGGCTGTACAGATTCTTCAAATCTGATGGTGCATTAAACAGAGCTTTTTATGAAGATAAAGAGGTAGATCAATGGCTGGAAGAAGCAAGAGTTGTTTCAGATCAGGAAAAAAGAGAAGAACTTTATGTAAACGTATTGAGAAAGGTTTTAACTGAAGATATTGTATTTTATCCTTTCGCACATACCAATCAGATATATGTAATGCAGGATAATGTAATGGAACTTGAACCGGGAAATTCTCTGCTGATACCACTGGTTACTCCAAATGCCAATGTTTATAAAAAATAAATTCAACTGAAATTTAAGATAAAATTTTTATGTACCAAAATAAGCTAATCATAAAAAATATTTTTTAACACTGGCAATAAGATCAAAGTATGCAAGCAGCCTTCTGCTTGCATACTCTTTTTAGAAAGAGGGTGAATTTATTGTTTGCATACATAATTAAACGCCTGCTCTGGATAATTCCCGTTTTAATAGGGGTTTCAATTATTTTATTTGGTATTATGCTGCTTGTTCCAGGTGATCCGGCAGCTATAATGCTGGGAACAAATGTTACTCCTGAAGCAGTAGAAGCTTTAAACGAAAAATTTGGCTTTAATGAGCCTGTACACACCAGATATTTTTTGATGCTGAAAAATTTTTTGAACGGAGAACTTGAGTCTATTTATTATAAAGATAAGGTGATTAATATTATCAGCAGTAGGCTTTATGCAACTATTGAACTGGGGACTTTTTCGCTGATAATTGCTGTAATTATTGCTATTCCAACCGGTGTGATTGCTGCGGTCAAAAAAAATTCTATATTTGATTTAATAAGTATGTTTATAGCTACAATTGGTATTTCAGTGCCGGCGTTTTTCACCGGGCTGATATTTATATATTTATTTTCGGTTTATTTTAAAATTTTTCCCTCTTCAGGTTATGGAGGACCATTCTGGACAGCAGATGGTCTGTCACACCTTATTTTACCTGCTTTTGCACTAAGTACAGTTATGATTGCAAGTACCAGCCGATTAACTCGTTCTGCAATGCTTGATATAATGAAAGAAGATTATCTTGTTACAGCCCGTTCCAAAGGAGTAAAAGAAAAGATAGTTGTTTTAAAACATGCATTCAGAAATGCTCTAATACCGATTATTACTAATATTGGTAATCAGCTTGCCATGATGTTTGGGGGAGCCATATTAATTGAATCAGTTTTTGCCTGGCCGGGGGTAGGAAGACTTGCTGTAAAAGCGGTGGAATTTAGAGATCAGCCGCTTGTATTTGGTTCAATTTTAATACTTTCTTTTATATATGTGCTGGTAAATCTTTTTGTTGATCTTTTATATGGATTTATCAATCCGAGAATCACATATAAATAGAAAGACTGTTTACTGAATTGAGGTGTGAGAATTGAAAAAAAAGATTATTTTTGTTTTTCTACTGATTATTCAGCTCTATATAAACTATAAAAACTGGATAGTCAAAAAAAATATATGGAACAATCTGGAAAATAAAGCAGCAACACTATTTTCAATATCTGTAATACTGCTGCTTTTATTAATAATATTTAAGGCAGATATTTTCTCTTCTCTGACTGAAAATGATATTTTTCAGAAAACATGGAAAGAGTTTAAGAAAAATCTGGGTGGTAGAATAGCTGCAGTTATTTTATTGATAATATTTTATGCTGCTTTTATGGCCCCATTTATTGCTCCATATTCTCCACTTGAGATAGATTATAGCAATATGAATTATTCTCCACCATCAGTGCAGCACTGGTTTGGAACCGATGATTTTGGAAGAGATATTTTTTCTCGCGTGCTTTATGGGACAAGGATAGCACTGGGAATCGGATTCTCTGCTGTTTTTCTTAATGCTTTGCTGGGAGTATCGCTGGGACTTTTTGCCGGTTATTATGGTGGGAAAACAGATATGATTATAATGCGTCTGGTAGAGATATGGAATTCTATTCCTTTTATACTTATGGCGCTGGCCATTATTTCTGCACTTGGCAGAGGGATGTTCAATTTAATTATTGCAGTTGGGGTCACAGGACTGATTAATTTTTCTCGTCTTACAAGATCTATTGTGCTGCAGATTAAAGAAAAGGAATATATTGCAGCGGCTAAAGCACTGGGCAGTTCTGATTTAAGAATACTTTACAAGCATATACTTCCCAACTCTGTTTCTTCACTTATTGTACTTGGCACGCTGAGAATAGGTGTTTCCATACTTGTGGTAGCGGGTCTCAGCTTTTTAGGACTGGGAATACAGCCGCCGACTGCAAGTTGGGGGACAATGTTAAATAGAGGACAGGAATATTTGATAAATGCACCATGGATCTCTATTTTTCCCGGTCTGGCAATAATTATTACAGTTTTAAGTTTTAATTTATTAGGAGATGCACTCAGAGATGCACTTGATCCAAGACAACTTGATTAATTTATAAAAAGGATGATAAATTGATGTTTGAAAGTAGCGGAAGTAGAATTGCTGATTTTAAATTTGGTGTAAAAAATTCTTTCCCCATAATTTTGGGGTATCTGCCGATAGGTATTGCCTATGGAATGCTTGCAGTAAATAGAGGTATAAACCCTTTTTCTGCTGTGCTGATGTCTGCTTTTGTTTTTGCAGGTTCATCTCAGCTTGTTGCTCTGGAAATGATAGCTGCAGAAGCAGCAGTTTCAGCTGTCATTATAATGACTTTTCTGGTCAATCTACGACATGTTCTCCTGTCAGCATCGCTGAGTCTGCACTTGAAAAATTTACCGTCTTTTTGGTATCCTATACTGGGGTTTTTTATTACAGATGAAGCATTTGCTGTTGCTGTAGCAAAATTTGATAAAGTGGAGAATAATAAGGATTATTATTTAGGTCTGGGGATATTTTCCTATCTGGGCTGGGTTTTTAGTTCGGCAGTAGGAGCATTTTTAAGCGGATATATAAATATAGAATCTGCAGGAGCTCTGGACTTTGTACTACCCGCTATGTTTGTAGTTCTGCTTATAATACAAATATCAGGTAGAAAAGACCTTTTTGTGGCTTTTACTGCTGCTGTTCTTTCACTATTTTTTGCTGTAGTTATTGGAGGGAGCTGGAATATAATTATAGCTACTGGAGCTGCAGCTCTGCTGGGGGTGTATATGGATGGAAGCGAATGAGTATATTATTTTAATAGCAGGTATGGTTTTTGTTACATATTTACCTCGCTTTTTGCCCCTTATTCTTCTTAGTCAGAGAAATCTTCCTTCGGGGATTGTGCGCTGGCTTGGTTATATACCTGTAGCTGTACTTTCAGCACTGCTGGCTCCTGGTATTTTACTTAAAAATGGAGACTTGTTTTTATCTATTGAAAATATTTCTTTGCTGGCTTTTTTCCCAACCATATTTATTGCTGTAAAAACGAAAAATATTTTTTTGACAGTTATCGGTGGTTTTTTTTCCTATTTATTTATTCAAATATTATTATAATATTTGTTGGTAATTTATTTACATTAAATTTTTGATGTTATTTTAAATTTTAAGGAGATAAGATTCTTAAGTAAACATAAATTTAGATATGTACACAAAAGTATATTTGCAAAACATTAGTTATTTTTCTGCAGTTAAACTTATTTATATTTCTACATATTTAGTTTTATTTATTAAAGTATTAAAAAAAGAGGAGTGAATAATAATGGAGTTAAAAGTTGATCTTTTTAGTGACACAGGTACAAGACCGTCAGAAGAAATGAGAAAGTTTATGGCTGAAGCAGAGGTAGGAGACGAGCAGTTAGGAGAAGACCCAAGTGTTAACCGTCTCTGCAGAATGGCAGCAGAAATGCTGGATAAAGATGATGCAGTTTATCTGCCTTCCGGTTTAATGGCAAATCAGATTTCTTATGCAGTACACTGCCAGAAAGGTGACGAGATAGTAATGCATAAAACTGCACATCCCATTCATTTTGAAAGTGGTGCCACAGCAGTTATTGCCGGTGCATCTATAAAAATGCTGGATGGAGAAGGTGGAATATTTACTGCAGAAGATTTTGAAGGTGCCATTAGAGATGAAGATTATCACAGCCCTCAGACAAGTGTTGTTTCTATTGAGCAGACAACAAATCTTGGTGGAGGAAGAGTTTGGCCTTTAGAGAGAATTAAAGAAATTGCTGAAGTGGCAGAAAAACATAGTATTAAAATGCATATGGATGGAGCCAGGATGCTTAATGCTGCAGTAGCTGCAGGAGTTGAACCAGCTGACTATGGCCAGTATTTTGATTCACTATGGATTGATCTTAGCAAAGGACTGGGAGCTCCGGTAGGTTCGGTTTTGGCAGGTTCGGCAGAATTTATTGAAAAAGCGAGATTCTGGAAACAGCGTCTGGGTGGAGCAATGAGGCAGGCAGGTATTATAGCTGCAGGTGGGATTTATGCTCTTGAAAATAATATAGAAAGACTGGCAGAAGATCATGAACATGCGAGAATGCTTGCGGAAACTATCAATGCACAGCCGGGTCTGGAAATTGATCTGGAAGGTGTAGATACGAACATTGTACTATTTTCTGTGGCAGATGGTAGAGCAGATGAGTTTGCAGATTGCCTTTTAGAAGAAGGTGTAAGAGTGAGCAGGCTGGAAGGATTGCTGAGAGCAGTAACCCATCTTGATGTTGACAGAGATCAGATTAGATATGCAGTTAAAACTATAGGAAAAACAGCCTCACAAATGTTTGCTTAATATTCAAACAATAATATTGTGCAGGCAGGATTTAAGACTTTTATCGAGAATATAATATAATATACTACCCTAATTATGTGCACTATTAGGGATTTTTTCAAGAAGAGTGTACTTAATAGTAGGTGTATTTGATACAAAATAAGAGGAGGGATAATGTTGAGAAGACTTTTAACAGTTTTGTTAGTTATGACATTGGTTCTGGGGGCCGCTGGTTCGGTATTGGCTCAAAACGAAGATCCTGAGTATGGTGGTACACTTATCTATGCACAGGGAGCAGATGCAGATGCACTGGATCCACATATGACAACTCTCGGTA
>CAZLIW010000058.1:0-9137 GCA_964559325.1 uncultured Halanaerobium sp.
CTGATCATCTATTCCAGTAAAACTTCCTTTCAGGCTGCTGTACAAAAATAGTTCAAAATCCAATATTTCATCTATTTTTTTATCAATTTTTTCTGCAATAATTTCTTTTAGATAATCAGGATTTTTTTTGCTTGCTATATCAATTACAGCTCTTAAATCTTTCTGTTTATCTATTTTTATTCCATCATTAATATCTCGATTCAGATGAATAGCAAGATTGGGAATTACAGCTATGTTTTTTTCTAAATTAATAAGAGAAACTTCTGTTTCAAAAGTAGATTTTCCTTTTGTTACAATTTTGCCTGCAGCTGATAATGGCCTATCAAACCAGGTATTAAGTATTGGGCCACCATAAATTTCTGTATTAAGAAGAATATAATTGTCATTGTTTTGATATATTGGCTCAGGTTTTAGTTTTAAAGATGGGCTATCAGTATGAGCGGAAATCATTCTAATGCCTTCCTCCATCTTATCTTTACCTATGGTAAAAGCTATTAAAGCTGATTTGTTTCTGCTCAAAAAATAACTATTTCCCGGTATAAGATTCCAGTCGGATTCTGGATTTAGCTCAACAAATCCAGCAGCCTTGAGTTTTTCTTCTATATTTGCAGCAGCATGATATGCAGTAGGTGATTGATTTAAAAAGGAAATTAGATTTTTGGCATATTCTTTTTTTAGATTCATAGTTCTTCCTCCTCTGTTTTTAATAAACCCCGATATATATCGGGGTTTAAATCCAATTATTTTTCACCAGCAATATCAATTATTGTCTTAGCATAAATTGCTG
This sequence comes from uncultured Halanaerobium sp., assembly GCA_964559325.1. Taxonomy (GTDB): domain Bacteria; phylum Bacillota; class Halanaerobiia; order Halanaerobiales; family Halanaerobiaceae; genus QPJE01. Next base: position 788 of record CAZLIW010000058.1, read on the forward strand.
TACTTTTAATTAAATTATCAATGGAAATAAATTCGTTTTTTTGGTGGGCCAGCTCTTTTTCTCCCGGGAATAAAGGCCCAAAGGCAACACCTTTTTTCATTTTTCTGGCATATGTTCCTCCGCCAATTGCAATAGGATCTTTATCATCATTTGTAAATTCTCTATAGGCGTTCATTAAAGTTACAATAAACGGATCATCTTTTTCTACAAATAGAGGTTTTGCTTCACGGTATTTTTTGACTGTTAATTTTTCCGGTATATTTTCTTTAATATCACTAATAACTTTGTCTCCATTTGAGCTTACAGGATATCTTATATTTACATAGAATTCAGCTTTATCATTATTAACATTAATTATGCCAACATTAAAAGTAAGATCACCGGAAACCTGATCATTATCCGCACAACCGATAGACATGCCATTAGATTCTAATCCGATTTTTTCGTTATAAAAGTTAATAAATTCTGCTGTAGGGTTATCATCATCTACTAAAAAAGACAGCAGGCTTAATAATCTGGAAACAGCATTATCTCCTTCCTGAGGAGTACTGCCATGGGCTGAGACTCCCTTATAGCTGATAGTTAAAATAGAATCATTTTCTTCTAAATTTAAAGCATCTTTATCATAATTAAAATCTGTCAAAAGATTTTTTGCTGTCTTTTTATCAATACCCTTCAATTTTGCTTCACAAAAGTCAGGTACCATATTTCTGGCATTACCACCTTTTATAGATAAAATACTGACACTGGAATTATTTTTGTCCAGTGGGTAAGTAAATTCAAGGTCAAGTATTCCTTTTTCAGCATGTATAGCCGGATAAGTTGCATCAGGACTGAAAGCAAGATCGGGCATTTTTTCTTTTTTTAGATAATAATCAATGCCTTTCATTCCTGATTCTTCGTTTGTACCAAGTATAAGTCTTACTTTTTTATTTAATTTTATGCCAAGATCATCTACAATCTTTAGTGCATATAGTGCAGCAACAGCAGGACCTTTATCATCTATTGTTCCTCGGCCGTATATTTTGCCGTCATGTATTTCAGCAGAATATGGTGGGTATGTCCAGCCACTTCCTTCGGGAACTACATCCAAATGACAGAGAACAGCCAGTACATCATCTCCTTCACCAATTTCTATATGGCCTGCATAATTATCTATATTTTTTACCTTAAATCCGAGATTTTCTCCTTTTTTCAAGGCAGTTGTAAGAGCTCTGTGAACTTCTTCACCAAACGGCATATCATCAGCCGGGTCACCTTCAACACTTGGAATTTTAATCCATTCCTGGATAGTTGTAATAATATCTTCACGTAAATTCTCAGCTTTTTTTGTAATCTTTTCTTTCATATTAATCACTCCCGTATAAGATTTCATTACATAAAATCTAATAATATTTTTTTTAAAAAAATACTGCAGAAAATAACTTATAATTCTATTTTTTCAAAATGCCTGGCTGAATAAATTCAGTCCAGGCACGGCGGTTGAGATAATTTATATTAGATCTTTAAGCATTTTAAGATAGTGTTCAAATCGATTTACGGATTTTTTTATAGGATCAGGAACAGTCATATCGACTCCTGCTTTTTTTAGAATATTGAGCGGATAATCACTTCCACCTGCTTTTAAAAAGTTTATATATTTTTCTGCTGCTTTATTACCTTCTTTAGATATTTTTTCTGCCAAAGCGGCCGCAGCTGAATATCCTGTAGCATATTTATAAACATAAAAGTTGTAGTAAAAATGCGGAATTCTGGCCCATTCTACTTCAAGCTCTTTATCTGTAGTTAATAATTTCCCAAAATATTTTGTGTTTAGATTTTTATATAAATTTTTGAGGCTCTGAACAGTTAATGGTTCAGATGCTTCTACCATCTCATGGATAGTTTTTTCGAATTCTGCAAACATTGTCTGTCTGTAAACAGTTCCTCTGTAACCTTCTAAAAAGTGATTTAAAAGGTACAGTTTTTCTTCTTTTTTATTGGCATTATCAAGCAGATAATCAACAAGAAGATTTTCGTTTAAAGTTGAAGCAACTTCAGCAACAAATATTTTATAATTTGAATATATATAGGGTTGATTTTTATTTGAATAGTAGGTGTGTACTGCATGTCCCATCTCATGAGCAAGTGTAAATAAATTGCTTATATCTTCAGTATAGTTCAACAAAATGTAGGGGTGTATACCATAACAGCCACCTGAATATGCTCCAGATTTTTTCCCTTCATTTTCATAAACATCAATCCAGCTGCTGTTTAACCCTTTTTCAACTATGTTTAAATAATTTTCCCCCAGAGGTGAAATACTTTTTTTAAAAACTTCTTTAGCTTCTTCATATTTGTACTGCAGATTGACACTGGAAATAAGAGGTGTATAGGTATCATAAATATGAAGTTCATCCAGATTTAAAATCTCTTTTTTTAATTCCATATATTCATGCAGTGGATCGAGATTTTTTTCTACTGTTTTCAGCAAATTATTATAAACTTTGACATCAATATTATCATTATCCAGTGATGCAGTTAGAGAATCATTATATTTACGTGCTTTTGCATAAAAAATATCAGATTTTACAGATGAGTTAAGAACCGCAGCAAAGGTATTTTCCAGTTTTTCATATTCCTGGTGCATTGCCTTAAATGCATTTTTGCGTACAGTTCTTTCCTGAGTTTTTAAAAAATCAATATAGCGGCCATGTGTTAGCCTTTTTTCTTCTCCATTTTTATCTTTAAGAATTGGGAATTCAAGATCTGCATTATTCAGCATACTAAATATATTTTCCGGAGACTGAGTTAAATCACCTGCAAGTGCAATTATTTTTTCTTCATTTTCAGAAAGGTAATGATCTTTTTGCCTCAAAATATTGTCAAAAAAATGCTGATATAGATTTAGGTCTTTTTCTTCAGTTTGATAACTATTTAATTTTTTTTCACCCAATTCCAGTATTTTTGGAACCAAAAAAGATACAAAGTTGGAAAATTGATTATAAAGCATCATGGCCCTGTTATTATAATTCTGGTATTTTTCTTTTTTAGTATTTTGATCATATTTCATATGTGCATATGTATAGAGTCTGGAAATTCTTTTTTCAATATTGAATATTTTTTCCAGACCATTTAAAAGACTTTTAGCATCTGATATAAGATTTGTTTTTATTTCTGCTGTATTTTTTATATCCTGCTGTAATGCGGTAAATTCTTTTTCCCAATGTTCATCATTTTTATAAATATCTTTTAAATTCCATTTATATTTTTGAGATAATTCACTTCTTTTTGGTAGTTCTTTAGACAAGACAGTTCTTCCTTTCTAGTTTGATACTGTTTTTTAATTCATGTTTTAAAAGCCATTTTTTTCTCCATACACCGCTGGCATAACCGTGCAGACTGCCGTCAGCTCCAATAACTCTGTGGCAGGGTATTACAATAGCTATAGGATTTTTTTTATTGGCATTACCAACTGCCCGAGCAGCTTGTGAGTGACCAATTGAACTGGCTACTTCACTGTATGCAGCAGTTTTTCCATACGGTATTTTCATTAAATGATTCCAGACTTTCATTTCAAATTCTGAACCATCTAAAATGAGCGGCAGATTAAAAATATGTCTTTTACCCGTAAAATATTCATTTAGCTGATCAAAAATTAAATTGTAATTATGAAGAAGTCTTTTGTCCTGATAAAAGTTAGCTTTACAGTTACTTTTTATTTCTTTGAGTTTTTCCTCAAAATCAATACCAACCAGCCCATAAATATTAAATTTTATTTTCAGCAGTCCCAATGGTGAAGGATAATATGTAATGTAATTTGAATCAGTCAAAATATTCACCTCTGATATACTTTAGTCTTTCCGGAGTTTCAAATTGATTTATAAAATGACCTGCTAGAATTAAAGCTTCCCGACCTCTAAGAATAGAATTTTTTTTCATAACATCTCTAATCTCTGCAGGAATAATGTCTAATTTATCGGCAAGAGCAAAATAATCGTCTGAATTTATTTTCAGCACAGGTCTGCTCATGGCTGCTAATAATAGTTTTAAGGCATTTTGAGATGTTAAATTTCTGTTTTTACTCAAAGTTTCCAGACTTCCCGGAACCCATTCATATAATAACTTTGTTTCTTTTCTCTGCATTCCTTTAAGGATCATGGCTGTAAATGTTTTTTCATTAATTTTTTCTTCTATTTTAAAATCATTATTGTATCCTCCGATACTGATTCCCCAGGATAATAATTCAGTTAAATATGGAAGAACCTTTTTATCACTGATAAGAGGTTTTTCTTGAGGATATTTTTTTAAATCAATATTTAAACCTTGTCTTATTTTTTCTAATATATTTTTTTCATATACAATATCAATTAGTTCTAAATTGTTTTTTACAGCCTCAGCAGCAGTGATACCAGCCGATTGTCCGGTGTTCATTCCTACCGGGATTACACGGGCGCTGGATGCTGCCAGTGAACTATAGCCACTGCTTCTTCCAACTATCATTAAATTATTTATGCTGACAGATAATAATGATCTCAGTGGTACAGCATAATATTCTGGATTAAAAAGCACAAACCCGGGATATTGTTTACCTGAAGCCTGATAATCAAGTGGATAGGAGGCAATGGTAATTGTGTCTCTAAATATCCTCTGCATAAATTGGTCTTTAACACTGAGTTGATATCTGGTCAAAAAATGACGGCTTTCTCTTCTGTATAGTTCTGGTGGGAAATCTGCTAAAACAGCATTAGAAAATCCAGGCAGATTTTCATTTAAATATTTTAAAATATGGTCTGCTTCTCTGCGGGCTCTTTTTTGGGCATTTTCAACTGATTGAGAATCAAGTGGATCAACATTAAAAAGCAGTAAAGCATTAATATAAGCTGTATTTTTATTTTCGGTAAAAACTATATTAAGTCCTCGTAATTTTAACATATCATTTTCTGGTATGTATTTTTTTCCGAAATCAGAAAAGCCCCAGGCATGATTTTCATTTATATAAGTATAAGAGAATTCTCTGTTTTTAATACTTTTATATAATTTTTGATAATTTATATTTTCGAATTTTAATATTTGGGTAGAAGCCATGACTCTATTTGGCACATTAATATCTTCCTGACCATAAAAATAGGGATTCCCCGCTTCTGCTGCCAGTTTACCATCCTGAGAAGCATCAATAATCACATCAGCTTTTAATGTTTTTTGTATACCATTTTTATTTATGACTATATTTTTAATTTCATCGTCTTTTACAGTAATTTTTTTTAGCTCTGCATTATTTAAGATTTCAATATTTTTTTCATTATTGAGCAGCTCCCAGAAAGATTTTTCTGCTTTTTGAGGATCAAAAGAAATCTTTCCACCTACCATTTGGTGCCATTCATAAAAAAAACCTTTATTAATATTTTTTCCATTTTTATTATAGTTTAAATCCAGAAAGTTTAGCGCTCCATATGTCATTAAACCTCCCGGGTTTTCTCTTTCCATAATTAGTATTGTATTCATACCGGAACGGGCAGATGCACATGCAGCAGCAACTCCTTCAGGTTCTCCTCCAAAAATAATGACATCTGATTTAATAGAGTGATTATCTGCGGAAACTGCTGCTGTTATTGAAAAGATTAATATAAGAAATGCTGTAATAATTAATTTGTAGTTTAATTTATTATTCATTAATTTGGACTTCTCCTGACTAAAATTTTGCATTACCGGGTGTACGAGGGAATGGTATAACATCTCTTATATTCTGCATTCCTGATAAATACATTAACAGCCTTTCAAATCCCAGACCAAAACCTGAATGTGGCACAGAACCATATTTTCTTATATCCAAAAACCACTGATATTTTTCCAGATCCATATTTAACTCTTTCATTCTATTTTCGAGAACATCATAGCGTTCTTCACGCTGACTGCCGCCTATTATTTCTCCTACACCAGGAACAAGACAGTCAACTGCTGCAACTGTTTTATTATCGTCATTCTGCCTCATGTAAAAAGCTTTAATTTCTTTAGGATAATTTGTAACCATAATTGGTTTTTTAAAATATTGTTCAGTTAAATATCTTTCATGTTCAGACTGCAGATCTACTCCCCAGTAAACAGGATATTCAAAATCTACATCTGATTTTTCCAGTATGTCTACTGCTTCAGTATAAGTTATATGGCCGAAATCTGAATCAATAATACCGGCAATTTTATCTCTTCTTCCTTTATCAATCCACTTATTAAAAAACTGCATTTCTTCCTCTGTTTTCTCAAGCGCATATTTAAATAAAAATTTAATAAAATCTTCTATAAGTACTGTCATTTCATTTAAATTGCAGAATGCCATTTCAGGTTCGATCATCCAGAATTCGGAAGCATGTCTTGATGTGTTTGAGTTTTCCGCTCTAAAGGTAGGGCCAAAAGTATATACATCACCTAAAGCAGATGCCATAAGTTCAGCTTCAAGCTGGCCGCTTACTGTCAGTCCAGTTTCTTCTCCAAAAAAATCTTCTTCAAAATTAATAGTGCTATTCTCTTTTTGGGGAATATTATTTAAATCAAGTGTAGTAACTTTAAATATCTCTCCTGCACCTTCAGCATCACTGGCTGTTATAATAGGTGAGTGAATATAATAAAAATCTCTTTCATTAAAAAATTTATGGACCGCAAATGACATTTTGCTTCTAAATCTATTTACAACACCAAAGGTGTTAGTTCTTGCACGCAGATGGGCAATTTCTCGTAGAAATTCAAAGCTATGTCTTTTTTTCTGCAGAATATAATCTGAAGGAGATTCACCGATTATTTCAATTTGCTCTGCCTTCATCTCTATGTTTTGCTCTCGACCTTCAACTTTGTCGATAAATCCATTTATTTTAAGACTGGCACCTGTGTTAATATCTTCTAAAGGAAATTTTTCGGGGTTCAGAATTACAATCTGTAAATTTTCCAGACTGCTTCCATCATTAATTTCTAAAAATGCTATATTTTTTGATACTCTTTTTGTTCTAACCCATCCCATAACTGTAACATCATTAAAATCTTCAATATTTTCTTTAAGTATATTTTTTATCTTTTCTTTAGAAAAATAATCCACAAAAAACCCTCCTGTTTTTTCTTCGATATATTTTATTCTCGTAATATATTTTATTCTCGCAAGATAAGATAATTCCTTTTTTATATGAGAAATTTATCCTATCAAATTTATTTTTTAATTTATTAAAAGAGATATTAGACAAAAAAATTGTCCTATCAATACACACAAAAAACCCGGAGTTTTTCTCCGGGTGAGTTTAGTTTTTAATTTTCCTGCAGCTTCATTGGCTGACCACAGCAAACAAGTTCTCCTCCACCAACTTCTTTTACTTCAACTACATTACCGCAGACTTCACAGCGATAAACTTCACCAGTTTTTTTTACAGCCATTAAAAATCCCCTCCTCATATATTTTAATTTTATTATAATCTAAAAAGTAAATTTTTGCAAAATTAAATCATATTCATATAATGGCTTTTCAGTCATTAATTTTATCTAATTCAAACTCTTTATGCAGTATATTGAGAGCTCTATCAACCATATTTCTTTCAATTAGACATGATATCTTTATTTCGGATGTTGTTATCATTTCAATGTTAATATTATTTTCTCCAAGAATTTTAAACATTTGGGCTGCAATTCCTGGTGTGGATTTCATACCGGCACCTACAATAGATATTTTTGCAACTTCTGTATCAATTTCTAAATTTTCAAAGTTTAACTCATCTTTAATATCATCTAAAACTTTTTCGGCTTTATTTACATTATTTTTCTTAATCGTAAAAGTTATATCATTTAGATTATCACGCTGAAGGTTCTGAATAATCATATCAACATTTACACCTTTATCAGCAAGAGAAGAAAATAAAAAGCCTGCAATACCGGGTTTATCAGGAACCTTTTCAACTGTAATTTTAATATCTTCAAGATCACAGGTTACACCAACTATATTTTTTTTACCTTCCATATCCTCAACTCCTCTAACTATTGTTCCTCTTTTTTTATTAAAACTGGAAGCAATATATAATTCAACGTCATAGATTTTTGCAAGTTCTACAGCACGTGGATGAAGAACATTTGCACCAAGATTGGCCAGCTCCAGCATCTCTTCATAAGAAATATAATTAAGTTTACTGGCAGAATTTATAGTTCTCGGATCTGCCGTATATATACCATCAACATCAGAATAGATTTCACATCTATCTGCTTCCATAGCTGCTGATATAGCAACAGTTGTGGTATCTGAACCTCCTCGACCTAAGGTGGTAAAATCATGATTGTCATTTATTCCCTGGAATCCGGCGACAATAATAATTTTATCCTGATTTACTTCTTTTAAAATGCGGCT
>CAZLIW010000059.1:0-9019 GCA_964559325.1 uncultured Halanaerobium sp.
GAACATTGCATTATTTTCCATAACAATTGACCCGTCTTCTTTAACTGACGATCCAAGAACTTCATCATCAGCCCATCCACCAGAAAGTCCATCTCTGGCAAGTGCTTCTAATTCTCCAATAACTGTCTCCATCGGTGGTAATTTAATTAATTCCGAAACATTACCTGTAGAAACAAGTGCATCTGCTTTAGGATCTAATGTTACTAATGGCTGTGACCCTCCATCTCTACCTGTTGCTTCATTACTTACTCCAACAGTTTTAACACCGGCATCTTCTAGAGCAACTATACATCCAATATAGTCTGCATCAGGATTACCGTATCCCTCTTCTGTCACGACAGCTGCATCTGCTCCCAGAGATTTAGCCATTTGTGCTACAAATAAAGCAGATCTTTCCTTCTGTTCAAGAGCAACATTTAAGTTTGACATAATAACTCCCAGAAAGTTTATAGTTTCTCCATGTTCTTTATATAATCTTTTTATAAGTGGAAAATTCTGAAAATCATATGTTGCCCACTTGGATGAACACGGCATAAAACTGCCAGAAATCATTGCACCATCCAAAATCTCATTTGGGTGCATAAATGTAGGCAGCATCCTGTTTGTATCCCAACCATAATTTAAGTCATTATATCCCAGCTCTTCCATCTGAGATTGAGGCTGCATTACTATAACTACTGAAGGAAGTTCAGATACTTCTTTGGAGCGCTTTATTAATGGTTCTAAAGTAAAAATTTCTTCTTCTTCAGGCTCTAGTTCTTTAACAGCTTCACCTAAATATTCAGCCAGCCTCATACCTGCCCATCTTAAAGCATGATTCTTTTTCTGCTGTTCTCTTTTTTCAAATTCTTCATCAGTATCAGCGACTAAAACAACATTTTTTAGAGAAGAAAAATATGTATATTTTGCTCCTTCTCCACCCATGTCAATTAAACCATCCTGAAATCCACCCCAGTGTTTTCCAACTACAAGTACACTCATATCCTTTAAACAGTTGGTTTTACCATCTCCGGCCTGCATAAGTTTACCTGTAACACCAGGGAATACTGCTCCTCCGTCCACACGGCAGCGAGGTTCTATTGCCTCTTTTACCGGCATCAGACGGACCATATCTCCGGGCCTTACAATTTTAATATCAGCTTCTGTGATATGTTCATCTTTATAAACTACTTCTAAAGCTTCTTTTTTATTTATGGTTAAAATTCCATCTTTAAATGCAGTTTTATCACCGAAGTTAATATCTTTTACATAAAAATTTCCAAGTTCAAGTTTCACCGCGGTCCACCCCTTTCAAGGTAATTAATTCACAATCCAAAGCAAAAGAGTATTAGAGTGTATATTCAGAATATTTTTCTCTATAAGTTTTAACTTCTTCCACTATTGCATCTACATCAAGCACCATTTCCATCATACTTATCTGATCTTCATATACCTCTTCATCTATCTCACCTTTGATCTCATCTTCCAGTACATGATAACACGCGAGCCCCAACTGGACTCCTGCTAATGGACCTGCAAAGGTTGGATCTCCGTTAGTTACTGTTTCACATGCCAGACCAGAAGCCTCTGCCTCTGCTCCACCTAAAATAACTACCAGATTTTCTGCACCTTCTTTTTCAGCAATATCCTTTATTCTCTGCTGATTTTCTAAGTCCATAGCTCCTGCACTTGTTCAAACGAAACACTCTGTTGTAGTAAATACTACTTCAGCACCTGTTGTTTCTATACATTCTTCTATTGCAGGGCCTGGAATTCCGTCTCTGTCACCCAGTATGGCTACCTTTTTCCCTTTGAGCATAAATTTCACCTCCATTTGTTAAAATATTTACAATATTATAATAGCATAATCATGATTATATGTCAATCGTGATTGTGAAGTTTTTTACAAAAAAATAAGCTGCAGGCTTTTTTCTGCACTGCAGCCGTAATAATCTATTTAACTATTCTTCATCTACAAAGACTGTCTGCTCAGTAATATCTGTCTGTAGAGCTTCAAGTGCTTTTTCAACAATTTCTCTCCTTAAACTCTTTTCATCTTTTTCACTTAAATCTGGATTCCCCAGAGGATGTGGAATAGCTACTGCCGGAACAATTCTATTTGCACCAACTGTTTCTGATATTGGCAGTACTGTTGCCACATGTACTACAGGTAATCCTGTCTTTTCAATTTCCTTCACCATTGTTGCACCGCAACGTGTACAGGTACCTCAAGTAGAAGTTAATATTACTGCCTGAACCCCATCTGCAACAAGATTCTCTGCGATCTCTGTAGCATAACTTTCTGCATTAGCAACCGAAGTACCATTTCCTACAGTTGCATAAAATTTATTATGAAGCTCACCAATCATTCCTTCTTTTTCTAAATCTCTCATAACATCTACCGGTAAAACACGATCTGGATCAAGATTAGCATATACTGGATCATAACCACCATGTGCTGTTTCATGGCTCTCTTCTGTTAAATCCATTACACCTTCCAGACTGTACTCTCCATATTTAGATGCACTTGACGCTTCTATATGGTCAGGATTTCCTTTAGGAACAATACCTCCAGAAGTTACAAGAGCTATTTTTGCATCTGATAGATTTTCTAAAGGTTCAGCAATTTCAACTCTGTCAAACACGGGCATTGGATATTCTGTTTCAAATTCATTTTTTTCCAGTTTATCAATCAACATTTTTACTGCTCTACTTGAACCTCTTTCATCAACAAAAAGATTCTTTCTCACACCACGAGGCATATAACCTTCTTCATCAGGACTTCCCAGTTCACCATCTTTATCTATATAGTTTTTAACTATCTTTACCATATCGGGAATTGCTGATCTCATACCAGCAGCTGAATCAGGAGTTTCTACAAAATAAGCATACTGTCTGTACATTTCATAACCGGGATTTTCTGGATATATTCCGGATACAACATCTACACCCATTTCTTCTTTTGCAATTTCTGCCACTGTACCACAGGCCACACCATATCTTCCTGCATTAAAGGCAGGGCCGGCAATCAGCAAATCTGGATCAATTTCATCCAGCATTTCCTTTATTTTCGCTTTACTTTCTTCCAGGTTTTCATTGAAATAAGTATCTCCACAGATAATTGTATTTACAATTTCTGCATCTTCACCTAAAGCATTGTTTAAAGCAGTACCTGGTCCTACAGGCCCTTCTTCCAGACGGGGTGGAATATCTGCTTTATCTTCACCACCAATTTGTCCAAAAAACTGATTTAAATAATGAACGATTTGGAGTTTTTTACTCATAACTGCCCCCTTTCTTAAGGGTTATTTTTTATTATCCTTAAAGAGTATATTCAGAATATTTTTCTCTATAAGTTTTAACTTCTTCCACTATTGCATCTACATCAAGCACCATTTCCATCATACTTATCTGATCTTCATATACCTCTTCATCTATCTCACCTTTGATCTCATCTTCCAGTACATGATAACACGCGAGCCCCAACTGGACTCCTGCTAATGGACCTGCAAAGGTTGGATCTCCGTTAGTTACTGTTTCACATGCCAGACCAGAAGCCTCTGCCTCTGCTCCACCTAAAATAACTACCAGATTTTCTGCACCTTCTTTTTCAGCAATATCCTTTATTCTCTGCTGATTTTCTAAGTCCATAGCTCCTGCACTTGTTCAAACGAAACACTCTGTTGTAGTAAATACTACTTCAGCACCTGTTGTTTCTATACATTCTTCTATTGCAGGGCCTGGAATTCCGTCTCTGTCACCCAGTATGGCTACCTTTTTCCCTTTGAGCATTATCTGACACCTCCATATATTTTATAAATAAATCATTTTAATTTCTAAACAAATATTTTAATATCCTCTAGCAGTAAGTTTGTTAAATCCTAATTCATTCGTTGAAGCCATAATTGCCTGGATTTCAACTGAAATTGATCCATCTTCTTCAAGACTTCCATCAAAGCCTCCTGCAATTATATCAGCAAATTTTTGATGACCAATAACTTTATCCATTGGAGGAAGAGTTATAACTTCATTTGCATTACCAGCAGTTACAACCGCATCACCAGCAGGATCAGCATCAGCAAGAGACTGAGAAGCTCCATCTCTTCCGGCAAATTCATCTGTAATCAATACTGTTTCAATTCCTTTTTCTTCAAGTTTGGTACAGTTCATAATTAAATCAGCATCAGGATTTCCAAAACCTTCCTCTGATACTATTGCTGCATCCAATCCAATCATCTCTGCGAGTTTTGCAGTATAATTGGATGATCTTATTTTATCTGCCAGGGTAACATTTTCATTTGTAATTATTACTCCCATAAAGTTATATTTTTCACCATGATATTTATAAAGATCTTCTATTACAGGATTATTCAAATGAATATATGTTGCATTTTTATCACAGGCTGATACACAGTTACCACTAATAATTGCTCCGTCCATTAATTCAGTTGGAGAAATTAAAGTCGGGATAATTTCTTTTGCATCAACACCATAAACATAAGTGTCATGTAAAAGTCCCTGACTCTGAAGCATAAAAACATAACCTACTTTTGGAAGATCTGGATATTCTGCAGCAGCTTCCAGATATGGTTTGTGTTCATAAACTTTTACTTCATCCGGTTCAATATCTGCAGCAGCTTTTCCTAAATAAGTGGCAGTTTTTAATCCAACCATTCTTATTATTTCTTCATGTTCATGCTGTTTTATATCTTCTTTTACATCACAGTCAACAACAAGATTGTGATTTTTAGAAAATGGTGTGTAGTCTGCACCAGGGCCAGACATATCGATTATACCTTCCTGAAACCCTACAATATCACCTGTAGTTACAACTGCTGCACCTTTTAATACATGAGTACGGCCAGATCCAACCATATCTTCATCTGCTATAAAGCCTGGGAAAATTCCACCTTCTCCTTCAACTTTTACTCTGGGTTCAATAACATCCTTTACAGGAATTATACGTACACTATCACCAGGGTGAACAATATCTAAATTAATATCTGTTATTCTACTGTCCTCTCTGATAATTTCCAGCAATTCTTCTTTATTAATATAAAGAGTAGAAGAAGAAACTTTAGTTTCATCAGCAAACTTAATATCATCAATCTTAATTTTACCAAGTTCTAATTTCATATTTTTCACCTCCTTTTAATAATTAAAACATTTTCTGTAGAGTCTGTTCTATATCTTCAACTTCCAGATCTTCTCCAGAAAGATGCTCAAGCTTTTCTCCATCTTTATAAAATACTATAGATGGCAGGCCCAGCACCTTTTGACCTATTGCAAGTCTTCTGTTTCCTTTAATATTTAATTTGGCAAACTTTGCTTTATCTGAATATTGCTCAGCCAGTTCTTTAACATCAGGCATAATCTCAAGACAGCGATCACAGCTGTCACTCCAATAATCAACAACAACAAGATCATCACCTTGAAGCACTTCGTCTTCAAAATTATCTTTGGTTAATTCTAACAAATGATTACCTCCTTTCTCAGAATTATCTAATTCTTCAGGGCGGAGTCAATTAAAGATAAATCAATGACCTGGTAATCTTCCTTAATTTTGTTCGAATATTCTCTCTTTTTATGGTTCTGACTGAACTGTGTAAGCTTTGCAATTGCATTTTCTATAGTTTCCAGACTGTAATAATCAAGTTTTTTCCCGGAAACTAAAACGATGCTTCTGTAGGGGTTTTGTGCAGGCTTTACACTTCCTGCCAGCGGGTGAGATATAAGTGTCCAATTTTTATGCACCATATCTCTGCTTTTTTTGTACACATCAGAGAGATTTTCAACAAAAAGTATTTCCAGGTCCTTATATTTTTCTTTGACAAGTGGATTGTTTGTTACAATAACTTCATTATTCATAAATTCCTCCTCCTGAAGACAAAAAACAGAGCAGCAATGAGAAAACTATTCTCATAACTGCTCTGTCCTTAATACCTGAGAGATTATCTGTACATTACCAGATTGCTCCTTCGGTGTCTTTTCAAAAAACAAACTTTCCAGAGTTGTGTCCAGATATGGTCCTTTCACCTGAAAGTTTCAATCTTTATATTGAGAAATAAAGATCTTACCCCTTCGGTGGTGTTTAAAAACACCCTCTCCCATATCCTTCAATCACCATATTTTCTTTTAGATATTTTTTTCACAAAGTCCTTACATCAATAATTATATATAAATACATATATTTTGTCAATAGATTTTGAAAATTTTTTTATTTTAATTAAGATTTGATAAAAATTATATTCTTACATACTGTAGCTTTTATACTTATTTTCCAGAAGTCCTATTAATTTTGAAAGAGAATAAGTTATAACAAGATAAAATGCTGCTGTAAGTGTCCAGACTTCAAAAGCCTGAAATGTCCTAACAACAAGATTTTTTGAAATTAAAGTTAATTCTACAATAGAAATTACTGAAACAAGTGAGGAATCTTTTATTAAAATTATAAACTGTCCTGCCAGAGCTGGCAAAATAGCTCTAAGAGCCTGAGGCAAGATTATTAATCTCATCTGCTGATGATAACTTAAACCAACACTCTGAGCTGCCTCCCACTGACCTTTAGGTATAGATTCTATTCCTCCTCTAACAATTTCTGCTACATATGCACCACTAAATACTCCCAGTCCAATTATTGCTGCCAGTAGAGCTGAAATATCTATAAAGCTCCCAAACCCAAAATAAATGTAAAGTAAAAATACAAGCAGTGGTATCCCTCTAACAATTTGCACATAAATTGAAGACATTAAATTGATGAATTTATTTTTAGAAACCCTTGCCAGTCCAGCCAGCAGACCTATAATTATTCCAAGTACTGTTGCCAGACCTGAAATAAATAGAGTCATCTTTAATCCTCCCAGCAGCACTGGAAAATATTTTACAATAATTCCCCAATCAAAATTGTATGCTCCCATAACATTCTCCTTTCATTTTTTAAAAGAGAGGACAGTATATACTGTCCTCTCTGCTTTAATTATTTATTCATCCATCCATGGCATATCTACAAACCAGTAATTGTAGCTTTCCTGATATTCTGGTCTCTGCTTATAATATGTCAAAAAGCTATCAATCCAGACTTTAAATTCTAAATCATTATGAGGAAGTGTCATTCCCAAAGACTGTTTTGCATGTACTTCAGTTACCGCATATGTCTTATCTTTATTTTTCTGTGCCGCAATCAGAACCCACGGCTCATCGTGTATACCGGCATCTACTTTTCCACTCATTACTGCAAGAGCAAGATTTTCGGAACCCTGGTATTTTGCTATTTCAGCATTCTGGAAATAGCTTTCTGCATAAAAGTCACTTGTCTGGCCAAGACAGACACCAATTTTGCTGTCTTCATTATCTAATTCTTCCCAGCTTGTTATTCCTTCAACATTATTATTTACCAGCATAGCAAGACCTGTATCAAAATATGGATCACTAAAAGTTACTTTTAAGGCTCTGCCGGGCGTGATTGTCATTCCAGCAATCAACATATCGACTTTTCCTGTCTGCAGTGCAGGAATAACTCCAGACCACTGAAAACTCTTAATTTCAAGATCAACTCCAAGTTCAGATGCAATTGCTTCAGCCATATCAATATCAAATCCCATAACCTCTCCATTATTATCTATCATTTCAAATGGGAAATAGCCTGGTGCAGTACCAACAATAATTTTTCCTCTTTCACTTATCTTTTCCAGAGTGGTCATTTCTCCTGCAGAAACAGAAATAGTCAGTGCAAATAATAATACCAGTATGACAAAACAGTTTAACATTTTTTTCATTTTTATCTACTCTCCTTCTCTTTTTTTAAATTTCATCCCTTTTTAAAAAAGCTGACATACAGTGCAGTGAACCATAAGCCTTCATGATTTCTGAAACATCAACCTCCAGAACCTCAACATCATTTTTCTGTAAAACACTTTTTGTAGCTGTGTTTCCAGCCGGCAGTATGACTTTACCCGGTTCTAAAGCAACTAAATTTACTGCCATGCCTTTCTTTACTTCATTAATTGATGGGGCTTCTATAATTTTAAAACCTTTATTTAATAAAAATTCAATAATATCATAAGGAACCTGCCAGGGAAATATTAATGCCTTTTTCTTATCTACTATATTTATCAATCCGTCTAAATGTGCATGTCCATATGGTATCTGAAAATGTAGTATATTCTCTACTCCCATGGAAGTTAAAACTTCTTCTACCTGTTTAACACCTGCCATGTTTGATCTAACACCTGTACCAAGTATTATTGTTTCTCTGTCAATCCAGAGACCACATGCACCTTCAAAAACTCCTTTTCCACTTATCGTTCTAATAATTGGAACTCCAATCCCTGACAGGGATTTTGCAACCGCTTTTTCTTCACCTCTGCGAACATCCAGTGCCTGACGACACAGTATTGCACCTTCCGGAGTACCCAGAACATTATCCCTCATAAAAATTGAATTTGGTCTGTCTTCTCTCTGTCCCTCCACATAATATACATTAACACCATTTTCTTTATAAATTTCTGCAAATTTGTCATGCTGCCAGCGCATTTTTTCTGGATCTACTGTACTGCCCCAGCGCCACTTTGCCGGATCAATAACATTCTCAACTTCTTTACCCGGTCTTCTCAAAAGCACAGCTTTCAATTTTCCTACTTCAGAAGAAACACTCCATTTTTCTCCCCAATATTCTTTTGAATCTTCTTCAAAACTCTTTGTGTCAGCAAACCATTTTTCCCCATAATCTCCATACTTATCAGTTGATTTTTTTTCTAATAACGTATCTATAATAATAACCCCCTTCTCATTACTACAAAATTTGACTCAAAAATTCTTTGCTTCTTTTTTTGGCAGGATTTGCAAAAAATTCTTCGGATTTATTAATTTCAACAATTCGTCCTTCATCAATAAAAACAATTCTATTTGCAACCTCTCTTGCAAATCCAAGTTCATGTGTAACTACAGCCATTGTCATACCTTCATCAGCTAAATCTCTCATAACATTTAATACATCTTTTATCATCTCAGGATCCAGGGCAGATGTTGGTTCATCAAAAAG
>CAZLIW010000060.1:0-8990 GCA_964559325.1 uncultured Halanaerobium sp.
TCCTGAAAGAGTATCATCTGGAATTAAATCCTCCTGCATTAAATTCTGATACCAACTGACTATCTCAACAGCCTTTTCTGTATTAAAAGCAGGAATAATTCTGCCATTTTTTTCTGTATAAAGTTCTATACCGGCCTTTATAAATTCATGATGTATCCTTATTTGAGGCATAAATCCATATATTTCTGTATTTTCTTTTATTTTTTCAGCAGTTAATTTTAATTCATCTATATTTTTAGGATAGTCTTTTTCCTCAAGCCCGGCAAACATAAAAATTTCTTTGTTATACATTATTATCTGTGTACTTAAATACCAGGGAAAGGCATAACTTTTATCATTATATACTCCTGCCTCCCAGAGACCCTGATAATAATCCTGAGAAAAATCTCTGTTAAAATCACTTATAGGATACAGCAAATCCTCTTTTACCAGTGAAAGCATGAGTTCTGGAGAAAGATTAACAACATCCGGACTTCTATCTTCTGCCATCCTATAAAGCAGCTTCTGTTTAATAGCAGAAAAACTATTATCTTCCCATATAATATTTATATCAGGATTTTTTCTTTCATAATTTTCAATTAACTTTTGAAAATAATCATCAAATCTTGGACTTAAATTAATGGTCCAGAACTCCAGTTCTGTTTTTTCAGCAGATAAAATAGTGCCAGAAGAAAAAACAATTATTATAATAATTAAAATAAATAATATTTTTTTCATATATTTCCCACCTAATAATTCTATTTGCTTGAATTTTAAGATAACTATAATATTATAACTGATATTTATTAATTTTACCTGATGCTAAAAACCCCTCCAACCGGAGAGGTTTTTAACCTGGCAGTCAGGGTTTAAATTTGACAAATTTGAATTAGCTAAATTAAGCATTTCCTACTATATATTTATATAATATTTTATATTTTCCTGCTAATTTTTTTTAAAAATTAATTTACACTAAACTTTGCTATATAATCATCATCTAAATATTCCCATTTGCCGGATACTCCTTCTTTTAAAGATCCTATATTTATGTGGAGCATAGCAATTCCACAGTCAAGTTCATGAGAATAATTTGATGTTTTTTTATCATTTTTTGCAGTTATAATTATTGAGTTATCTTTAATTATAAATCTCCACGGCTGTCTATTTACTGCTGAAGGAGCAAGCCTTGCTGCCTTTAAAGCAGTTTTAATCCACTGCGGCCATTTAGAATCTATTTCATGTAAAACCAATTCCCTCATATCTTTTCTTTTATGACTGCTGACCATCTTTTTTAAAATTTTTTCAGATAAAGCAGGTTTATCTTCTGCATATCCAATTGGAGAAACTGCATAAATTTTTTCATTTTTATTTAATTTTATATTTTTTTTAACATTATCAGCATTAAAAGTTCCAGAGACCCAGCAGCTGTCCAATCCTAATGATGTTGCTTCCAGTATTACCGATTCCCCACCATAACCTATATTTTCATCTATATGTGGAACAATACTATTTCCAATAAATGCAAGATAAGCAGATGCACCAGCAATTTTGCCATAACTGCCTAAAATTCCGGTAAAAATATCATCAATATTATTTTTAACCAGTATTATCCTTATCCCCGGGAGAAAGTCATTAATTTCATCTATTAAATTCTGCAGCCTCTCAATTTTTGTTTTTTCTATTTTCTGAGAATTAAACTTTCTGCGTGATTCACGTTTAAAAATTGATTTAAACCATCTTTCTGCAGGTATTTCCATAAATTCCCTCCCTTAAATAATACACATATTGTCAAATTTAATTAAAATTGTGTATTTAATAATACAAATTATAGATAATTATAAAGAATCTAATATCTAAAATACTTTTTTGAATACTATATAAAATATCTCCAGTAATTTTTCCTTTAAATTTTAAATTCAGCCTGTAAAAACCTTAAGACTTTTAGGAAAAATATTTATTTCCAATGGTATAGAAGGACCCTTTTCTCCATCAACATCACAAAATTCTGTATTACAATCTTCTTTAAGACATTCTATCTTAAAGTAATTGTCCTGAAGATAAATAAGATTTTCACTTTCAACTTTTTCTCCCTGAAAAAGCCGGGCTGCTGCAGATGTTAGTTTAATCAAATTACCTGATTTAACTGCGATAAAGTCAAATACACCATCATCTATGGCCGCTTTTTGCGCCACATTTTTGAATCCGCCCGCCCCTTTGCTGTTAAAAATAAAATAAACTAAAAAATCTCCCTCGATTTCTTTTTCAGAAGTTATAATTTTTAAAGACATCGGTTTAACCTTTGGCAGTTCAGTTACACCATGCAGGTAATAGGCCACTTTCCCCAGCCGATTTTTCAGCTCAGTATCTGTACCCTGAGATATATTTGATATTACTCCACCAACACAGACATTCAAAAAATACCGGTCATTAACACAGCCAATATCAATTTCTTTTATATTATGTTCAAGAATTTTATCAAAACTTTTTTCTATGCTTTGAGTCATTCCGAGATAGGAAGCAAAATCGTTTACTGTTCCGGCAGGTATTATTGCAAGAGGAAGATCAATTTTCTTCTTTTTCATTACATTTAAAATCTGATTTGCAGATCCATCCCCACCTGCCACAGCAATAAAACTAAAACTTTCATCTATATCGTCAAGTCCTCTTCCAAAATCTCCCGGTTCCATGCTGCGAAAAATATCTGTTTTATAACCGACTTCCTGAAATTTTTCTATAAAACTGTCTATATGCCTGGGAAAAGAACGATCTCCTGCATATGGGTTATAGACTAATTTTACTTTTTTCAATATAAATGATACCTCCTTTCCCTGATTATACCACATATACTACCATATAAGTTGTTTAATTAAGATCTTATTATGTGCTCTGCAATATATCAAAATTTATTTCCATTCCTATCAATATATTAAATTTAATGAGTTTCCCCATTTTTTATATTGTGCTGCCAAAAAGGGAGATACAGGAATATCGAAATCAATAGATTGGTATTTTTTTATTTGATATAAAAAACTTCTAATTTATTTATTTTCAGAAAAGAAGCTATCCACATCCTTCAAAAGATCTATTATTGCAAGATTTTGCGGACATTTTTCAAGACATTCCCGACATTCAACACATTTGTCCGCTCTTTTTTCTTTATCCATCTCATAATATTTTTCTTTGTTTTTTTCATATTCATCAAAAAGATCTGCCTGATTATACAGCAAAAAATTACCAGGTATATCAACACCATTGGGACAGGGCATACAGTATTCACATCTTGTACAGGTTATTGGTCCCCTCATTTTTTCTGCTGCATTTTCTATAATTTCATTTTCTTCTTTAGATAAAAGCCCAACTTCAGAATTTGAAGCACTTACTATATTCTCTTTCACCTGCTGCAAACTGCTCATGCCACTTAATACCAGTGATACCTCTTTCTGACTCCACAGCCACTGTAAAGCCCAGTCTACTGGAGTTCTATCATCATAAGATGCAAAGATTTCCTTCACTTTTTTAGGCGGTTCCTGGGCCAGCCATCCTCCACGCAGAGGTTCCATTATAATGACACCAATATCTTTATCATATGCATATTTTAAACCTTTTTGCCCTGCCTGATATTCTGTATCCAGATAGTTGTACTGAATCTGACAAAAATCCCAGTCAAAGCTGTCTATTATTTCTTCAAAAAGCTCGTAATCATCATGAAAAGAAAAACCTATATAATTAATTTTTCCTTCTGCCTGCACCTTCTGCAGCCAGTTTAAAACTTCCAACTTTTTGCATGTTTCCCATCTTTCTTCTCCCAGTGCATGCAGAAGATAGAAATCAATAACATCTGTCTGAAGTTTTTCCAGCTGTTCATCCAGTATTTCATCCATATCTGTCTTTTTTTCCAGCTTCCAGACAGGAAGTTTTGTAGCCAAATTAACTTTTGCTCTGTACCCATTCTGAAGTGCTTTCCCAACTAATATTTCACTCTTACCACCATGATAAGGCCAGGCTGTATCAACATAATTGACACCATTATCAACTGCAAACCGTATCATTTCAACTGCTTTCTCTTCATCAATATCTTCAGGATTTTCCCCTGCCAGAGGCATCCTCATTGCTCCAAAACCAAGTGCAGAAACTTCCAGATCAAGATTTCCAAACTTCCTGTACTTCATATAAATTTCCTCCCCATAATTAATAAGTAACGTCAAATCTAATTATTTTTTCAAAATATTAATAGTTATCATAAGTGTCAAATTAACATCATATCAAAATTTATTTTTTAAAAATTATTTATCCATAACTGCTTCTTCTTTGTGTACTGCTTTTCTAAACCAGCTGACAATCTTATTTCTTATATCATCAACTATATCATAAATAACAGGTATAATAATAAGAGTTAAAACTGTAGAAAACAGCAGCCCTCCTATTACAACAACAGCCATCGGCTGCTGGGTCTCAGCACCGGTTCCAATTCCCAGTGATAATGGCACCAGGGCCAGCACTGTTGTAAGTGTTGTCATCAAAATTGGCCTTAATCTAATCGGTGCTGCTTCCAAAATAGCTTCTCTTCTCTTCATAATCTTTCTCCTGTTATTAATATAATCTATCATAACAATAGCATTATTTACAACTATACCTACCAGCATAATTGCTCCAATCATTCCATTTACACTTAAAGCCATATCTGTAATGATAAGAGCTGTAACTGCTCCAATTACAGAAAGTGGTACTGTAAACATAATAACAAAAGGATAAATTAATGACTCAAACTGTGAGGCCATCACCATATATACAAGCAGTACAGCCAGTATGACAGCCAAATACATCTGTGAAAAAGACTCTTCCATATCCTGTGCCTCTCCACCATATGTAAGTGTGTAAGAAGATGGAAGCTGCAGACTTTCAGAAAGAAGAGCTTCAATATCACTCTGTACTTCACCAAGCGGTCTTTCCATTATATCAGCTGTGACAGATATAACTCTCTGCTGATTTTCTCGATCTATAGAAGAATATCCACTTCCGGGAGCTATTTCAGCAAGCTGTGATAATGAAATACTGGATCCATTATCCAAAAACAGTTTAATACTTTTTAAATTATTAAGAGATGTACTGTCAGAGTCAGCAAGCTTTAATGTTATATCAACTTCCTCTCCAGCTTCAGTCAGCTGATCAACAGTACTTCCATCAACAGCCATCCTGACATAATCTATAATATCACTTTCTCTAAAATTATAAAAGTTTGCCTGCTCTTTATCAATTTTAACATGTATCTCTGGATTTCCTTTATCCAGAGAAATATCAGTATTCCTGATTCCTTCTATCTGATTAAAAAGACCTTCTGTTTCTTCTCCCAGTCCAAGCAGAGTATCCAGATCAGGTCCCTTTATTTTTGCTTCAACAGCACTGCCGCCTCCTCCACCCCTCATCATTGAAGTTACAGCAGATACATTTATACGTGGGCCAGCTATTAGAGATGTCTTATTTCTTATTTCTTCAGCAATAGCAGAAACTTCCCGTTCTCGATCTTTCAGGTCAACTAATTCGATAGTAAATCTTGCATAATCACCCCAGACTCTGGTTGTAATTATATCTATTTCTTTGATATCACCGATCAAATCCTGAACTTCTGCCACAACTGCATCTGTTCTATCAATAGTAGAATTATCAGGCATAGATATAAATAATCTAATTAAACCCTGATCAGAAGAAGGCATATATTCTGTTGTCAGCGGAATAATTCCAGACACCATACCGGCAGCAAAAAGAACAAAAAATATTATTAAAGCTGACAATACTTTATAGCGGTTATCCAGTGCTTTATTCAGCACAGACTGATAATATTTAACATACTTCTTACTTTTAACACTTTTATCTGATTCATTCTCACTAACTTTTAGAACTTTTGAAGAAAGCATAGGAATAAATGTCAGGGCCACAAAAAGTGATGCAAAAAGTGAAAAAGCAACTGTGAGAGCCATCGGTGTAAAAAGCTGGGCAAGCATATCTTCTATAAAAATAACCGGTACAAAAACTGCAGCAGTTGTCATTGTAGATGCCATAATAGCAGCAGCAACTTCTGATGCCCCCTCTTTAGCAGCAGCAAGTCTGCCGTTTCCAACAGCCCGGTGGCGGTAAATATTTTCCAGCACCACTATAGAATTATCCAACAGCATTCCAACTCCCAGTGCTATTCCTCCCAATGTAATAATATTGAGACTAAGTTCAGCAAAAAACATCAGTGCAAATGTTGCCAGTATAGAAATAGGAATTGCAGTTGCAATAACTATAGTACTGCTTATATTGCGTAAAAACAAAAATAGTATCATTACTGCCAGCAGTCCACCTACAATAAAGTTCTGCTGTACTCCTGCTATTGAATCTTCAATATATTCAGCATTATTGCTGGTTATTCTGAGATCTGCCTCTGTGATCTCCGACTGCAGCCTTTTTACTGCACTCTTTACATCTGCGGCCACAGATACAGTATTGCTGTCTCCCTGCTTTTGAATTGATATACCTACACTTTCAACTCCATTCATATAACTTTTGCTATTTATATCCTTATATCCATCTTCTATATCTGCCAGCAGTGTTATAGGTATTTTATCACCAGAAGAAGTACTTATCTCTATGTTTTTAATATCTTCAGTATTCTTAAATTCCCCCCTGGCTCTAACCGATATTTCTTCAGAACCAACCATTACTGAGCCGAGACTGCCATCCTGATTGCTGGCCCTTACTGCAGCTGCAATCTGATTTAAAGTTATTTTGTAAGCAGAAAGCTGTTCCTGATCAGCATTAATTTTTATTTCTCTCTCCCGACCTCCTGAAACTTCAGCAGAAGCAACCCCTTCTATCTTTTCCAGTTCAGGCTGAATAATATCTTCTGCTATTTTTTTAAGCTCTACTGCCTCAAGTCCTGCAAGTGATAATTCCATAATTGGTTGAGCATTGGGGTCAAAATTTCGGATGCGTGGAGCATCAGCATTTTCCGGCAGCCTATTTTCTATCTGTGAAATTAAATCCCTGAGATCATTTTTTGCTTCTGTTAAATCTGTTCCATAATTAAGCCTCATCATTACTCTGGAAGATCCTTCACTACTTCTGGAATCAAGAACATCCAGACCATCCAGTGTTGCAACAGTCCGTTCAACAGGCCTTGTAACAAGCTCTTCCACTTCTTCAGGGCTTGCACCACTGTAAGAAGTAGTTATCATCAAAAAAGGAACTTCAATATCTGGTGTTAAATCCATTGGCAATCTTGTCAGAGCAATACCACCAATAAGTACAACTACAAGTATAATCATTGTTATTGTTACAGGGCGGTCAACCGAAATATTTGATATTTTCATTAATTGTCACCCCGATTAACAACTTTAACCGGTGTACCATCACTGACATTGTCTTTACCAAGTGTAATAACTTCCTGACCTTCCTTGATACCTTCTTTAACAACAGCTGTTTCTTCATTTTCTACAGAAATAACTATTTCACGTCTTACAGCTCTGTCATCTTTAATCAAAAATACATAATTTGTTCCATTTTCTTCAAGTACAGCATTCTGGCTTAACAGAACAGCATTTTCTGCTCTGGCTGTCCTTAACTCGACCTGGGCAGACATACCGGCTTTTATTATGTTTTCAGGATTATCAACAGCAATTATAACAGGAAAACTCTGCCTATTTTCAGCTGTACTGGGAGAAATGCTTTTAATAATACCGGAAAAACTTCTCTGCAGAGATTTAAAATGAATTCTGACTTCTTCTCCCGCTTTAATTTTATTTATATCTATTTCATTTACATAGGCAGTTAACTTTATTTTGTCAATATCTGTAATTACTGCAGCAGTACCGGAAGTAGTCATCTGTCCTTTTTCCACATTTATTTGAGAAATTATTCCAGATATAGGAGCACTAATTTTGCTGTATTCATGCTCAATTTTAGCCTGTTCTAAATTTGCTTCAGCCTGTTTAACCTGTGATTTAAGTGAAATAATTTCTTCTTCTCTTACACCCATTTTTAAGAGTTCGAGTGATTTTAATGCAGAGCGGTAGCTGCTTCTGGCTGCTGTATACTTATTTGCAGACTGATCCAATTCCTGCTGTGAAATATATCCTTCTTCAAAAAGCTGTTTTTTCCTGTTATAATCTTCTTCCTGAAGTTTAAGTTCTGATTCTGCCTGTTCCAGCTGTGCTTCTTTCTGCTCAATTTCCTGTGGTCTGGCACCATTAACAGCTGACTGAAGATTTGCTTTCACATTCTGCAGTGAAGCTTCTGCCTGCAGTACTTTTAATTCTGTTTTTCTGTCATCCAGTTCAATCAAAATATCTCCCTCTTTAACTCTATCTCCAATTTCTACATATATATCAGTAACTACTTCCTGCAGACGTGCCGTTAATTCTACTTCAGCACCTGCTTCAGCACGAGCAGTAACTGCTGTATAATCCGAAAATTTTCCAATTATGCTCTCAGTTATTTCGACTGCAACAGCATCTGTTTCTGCAGCTTCACCACCACTGCCCATACCTCCACCTCCTCCACCCTGACCACTGCCTCCACCCTGTGCATATATCTCAGAAGCAAAAAATAGATTTACAGCTAATAACAGAGCGCTTAACAGCAGTATAAAAACTAATATCCCGGTATTTATTTTACCTCTGCTGTAATATCTACCTATCATTTATTTTCCTCCATTCATCAAAAACAATAATTTCTTTATTCAAAGTCCGCCTCAAATTCAACCTGGCCAGGAGAAGTTCATCTTCCGCCTGCTGTTTTAAGTTAAGTTTATTATAATAAGAAATTTCAAAACTTATCATCTCACTGCTGTTTATAAGACCATCAGCAAAATTTTCTCCAGCATTATTTAATTCTAATTTTGATTTCTGTAAAGCCAGTTTTTCTTTAGCAAAATTATTTTTTGCATATTTTATATTACTGAGTTCTTCTTTTATTTCAATTCTTTTCTCTTTATTTAAATCAACCAGCTTTTTTTCGGCCAGCTCAATTTTGCT
>CAZLIW010000061.1:0-8808 GCA_964559325.1 uncultured Halanaerobium sp.
ATTTATTGATAAGTTTACGTGAAACTTTTGACAGTTCACCTCTAATAAGTTTTTTGAGCTGTTCTAAATCTGCAACATGAACAATCAGCGGATTATCCTGGGGTCTTCCTTTAGCTACAAATATTTTCTTTACTGCATTCGGATTAAGAGCATCTGCTCCAAGACCATAAACTGTTTCAGTTGGAAATGCTGCTAATTCTCCCATTTTGATATATTCAGCAGCCTTTTGAACTTCTTTATTTTTTGTGTTAAGTTCAATGCTGTTTTTTTGCAGTATTTTACTTTCTATTTTTAATATTTCAGTATTATACATTTTTTATATCTCCATTTTACCTTAAAATTAGTTTTTGAAATTATAATTCTAATATAACTGCCCTCTTCTTTACTATCTCAACTTATTAGACAGATTTTTATTTATAAATAAATTTTTATTTAATTTATAGATTTGATATATAGATTTTATATCTATTCTTTAAACTTTTTGGCCCTCAAATTTGGCGCTGATTATCCTTTCTCTACCTGAATAATCTCTATCCATTTTTTCTGCTGCCCATCTCTCTCCAAAAAGAGATAACACATCTTCAGCCTGTCCATCACCAATTTCGAAAAATATATGTCCACCTTTTTTTAGTACTTTTTCGGCCTGGGGAATTATTTTTTTATAATAATCCAGACCATCTTCTCCTGCGGCAAGTGCAGATGTGGGCTCTTTTTTTACTTCTGGAGAAAGGCTGTCCATATCTTTGTCTTTTATATATGGGGGATTGGATACAATGATATCAACATTATTGATATCTCTCTTTATAAATTGTTCCAAAAGGTTGCCATTTACAATACTAACTCTTTCTTTAAGTGAGTGTTTTTCCAGATTTTTTCTGGCTACCTCTACAGCTTTTGGAGATATATCTACTCCCACTGTGCGTGCATCTTCCACATGTTTTGCCAGGCTAATGGCAACCGCTCCACTTCCGGTTCCAATATCAATAATATTTGCATTTTTTAACCCATTATCTTTACAGAAATCAATAATTTTTTCTACCAGAAATTCTGTTTCCGGCCTGGGAATCAGCACACCGGGGTCAACAAAAAATTCCATCGACATAAATTCTTTTTTCCCCGTTAAATAAGCTACCGGTATTCTTTTCGCCCGCTGTCTAACTCTTTCTCTATATTCTTCCAGCTCCTGAGTAGTAAGTGGATAATCAAAATTTACATAAAGATTTATCCTCTCCATATCCAGGAGATCTGCCAGAAGAACTTCGGCATCCAGTCTAGGTGAATCAAGTCCAAC
This sequence comes from uncultured Halanaerobium sp., assembly GCA_964559325.1. GTDB lineage: Bacteria > Bacillota > Halanaerobiia > Halanaerobiales > Halanaerobiaceae > QPJE01. Next base: position 1,292 of record CAZLIW010000061.1, read on the forward strand.
TTTATTGAAAAAACTATCTGTTTTAGAAAGTAATTCTTTGATATTCACAATTAAATCTTCTCCAGACGTTTAAGATTATCCTCCTCAATAAGTGGTTCAATGACCTGTGAAAGCTCTCCATCAAGAATTTTATCTAACTGGTGAACAGTTAGATTAATCCTGTGGTCACTAACCCTTCCCTGAGGAAAGTTATAGGTGCGTATTTTTTCACTTCTATCTCCCGAACCTACCTGAGACTTTCTTGCTTCATCTCGTTTTGCCTGTTTTTCCTGTTCTATTTTTTCCTGCAGTCTGGCCCTCAGTATGCGCATGGCCTTTGCTTTGTTTTTGTGCTGGGATTTTTCATCCTGACAGGAAACAGTCAAACCTGTCGGTTCATGAGTAATTCTAACAGCTGAATCTGTAGTATTTACACTCTGTCCACCAGGTCCACTTGATCTATAAACATCTATTCTGAGATCATTTGGATCTATATCTACATCAACTTCTTCTGCTTCTGGAAGTACAGCTACAGTTGCTGTCGATGTATGAATTCTGCCACTTGATTCTGTTGATGGAACCCTCTGCACTCTGTGAACTCCACTCTCGTATTTAAGCTTTTTATATATATCTTCTCCTTCAATGGTAAAAATTATTTCCTTATAGCCTCCAATACCAGAGGCATTTGCGCTCATAACTTCTACTTTCCAGCCCTGAGATTCAGCATATTTGGAATACATTCTGTAAAGATCTGCTGCAAACAGTGCTGCCTCATCTCCACCTGCTCCGGCTCTAATTTCAACTATAACATTTTTCTCATCATTAGGATCATCAGGAAGCAGCATTATAGGCAGTTCTTCTTCCAATTTTTCTTTCACCGGCTGCAGTTCATCTATTTCCATTTCTGCCAGTTCTTTTATTTCTTCATCCTCTGCTGTTTCCAGCATTTCTTCTGCTTCTTCAAGTCCATTCAGTGCTTTTTTGTATTCTCTATATTTCTCAACTATTTGTTTCATTTTCGCATGTTTTTTCAGCAGCTTCTGATATTTATTACTATCACCGATAACTTCAGGATCACTGAGTTTTTTATTCAAATTTTTATATTTATTTTCCAGTTCATCGAGCTTTTCCTGTAAATCAAACATTATATTCATCTCCTTCTTACTTCATGACAGCTGCGGCATCGAGCTTCATAGACTTCTTCTGCACCAACAAGAATTACAGGATCATTGTATGCAGCCGGTCTGCCATCTATCAGCCGCTGAGTTCTGCTGGCAGGTTCTCCACATTTAATACAGATTGCGTGAAGTTTATCTATATATTCAGCCCTGGCCATCAGTTCAGGCATGGGACCAAACGGTTCACCTTTAAAATCTCTGTCCAGACCGGCAATTATAACCCTCATTCCCATGTCGGCCATTTCTTCACATATTTCAATGAGATCTTCATGAAAAAACTGGGCTTCGTCTACAGCAACAGCATCTGCAGTGCTGTCTATCTTTTCTAAAATTTCTTCAGGATGATCCACTGGAACTGCCTGAATACTGTGCCCACTGTGTGAAACAACATTTTTTCTGCCATATCTATCATCTAAGGCAGGCTTAAACACTTTTACCTGCTGTTTAGCTATTTTGATTCGTTTGATTCTTCTTATTAATTCTTCACTTTTTCCACAGTACATTGGACCGGTGATTACTTCAATCCAGCCGCTGTTAGTAATTTTATACATCTTCTCATCCTCTCTGCAATATTATTTTATTATGATAATTTATCTAAAAAAAAAGCAGAGCATTTAAGCCCTGCAGCAGAAAGTGAAAGGATTTCAATTTGATTTATTCAGAATCTTCTTCTTCTGAAATCCCATATTTTTTATTAAATCTTTCAACACGACCACCTTTTTTGGCTTTACGCTGTTTACCTGTATAGAATGGATGACAGCTGGAACATACTTCAACCCGAATATCTTCTTTGGTAGATTTTGTATGATAAACCTCGCCGCAGGCACAGGTTACTGTTGTATCCTTAACTTCCGGGTGGATTCCTTCACGCATCTATATCACCTCTCTTATATTCTAATTTTATAAAATACCAGCAAAAAAATATCTATTTACTGCTGGCTTTACAGCCTATTTCTCAAGCTAAGGTATATTATAACACAGCTAAACCTGCTATGCAAGAAGATTTATTCTTAAATTTCCCCCTTAAAAGCAGCAGATATATTTAGAATTTCACTGGAAATATTTCAGATGCCAAAAAGCGTCTTTTTTTAAATTTTACCATTATTTTATACAATTTTTTTCTGCCATATATTTGACTTTTTCTTTTTTCTATGTTATTAATTTAATATCAATGTTGCTTTAGTAATTCACTATATAAAAGGAGGGAGCTGGACGTAAATAAAATGTTTTATGGTATTATATTATAATGTAGGATCAAATTAATATTAAATAAGAATGTTTTTAAAGAAAGAATGTTTTTAAAGAATCTAGTAGAATTAATATAGTAAATTATTTTTGTCTTGAAGTAATAGTATGATATAATATTTAAACTGGACTTATATAATCTATCACAGCATATGAATTTAACAGGAGGAATTAGTAATGGAATTTAATTTTTTTATGTGGTTAATCGCAGCACTACCTATCATAGTTTTACTTTTTTTAATGTCCTATATTAAACTTAATTCTAGGAAGTCTGCTTTAATCAGTCTTGGACTAACAATTATATTTTCTACCTTTATATTTAAACTAAGTTTTAATCAACTAATTATTGCCGCAGGTAAAGGTGCTTCATTAAGTCTTTATGTAATATTAATTATAGTAGGAGCAATTTTTCTATTTAATATAGTTGATATCTCCGGAGGATTTGAAGCAATAAAAAAATTCATGGAAAATCTCGGCGGTAACCGTGCACTGCAATTTTTAGGCTTAAGCTGGGCTTTTTCTGGTTTTATTCAGGGAGTAACTGGTTTTGGCGTTGCAATCGCTATTGTTGGAGCTTTACTAATTGGAATTGGCTTTAACCCACTAACTGCTATTACTGCAGTTCTTGTTGGCCATTCCTGGGCTGTTACTTTTGGTTCTATGGGATCCTCTTTCTTTGCCCTTCAGCTTGTTACTGGATTAGAACCTGTAAAACTTGGTATAATACTTGCTCTCTTCTTCTTTATACCTGTTCTTACAACCGGACTGGCTGTTGCACATATTTATGGTGGAGTAAAGGAAATAAAGAAAAATTTGAAATACATTTTACCTATGAGTCTTTTAATGTCTGGAGCACAGTTAGGTGCTGCAGCTGGAGATTTTGCCCATGTTGGATCACTACTAGCCGGTATAATAGGCAGTACATATTTTCTTTTTATATTGTTTAAAAATTCAGAGATGTCATTTGAAGATTTTATTTCTTTCAAAAATGGAAATATGACAATAATTACAGCATTATTTCCTTATATTGTTTTAATTGCTTCTGTTCTTATTTTTCAGCTTCCTTTTGTTAAAAATGTATTGCCAGATATTAATTTTGCTCTTTCTTTCCCTGGTTTCACAACAGGACTTGGCTATGATGTAGCGGAAGAAGTTAATTATTCAGGAATTCGTCTTTTTTCACACCCGATATTTTTCCTTCTTCTAGCCTCAATTAGTGGCGGGTTTTTGTATTTCTTTAAAAACCACTTTAAAAAAGAATATATATCTGAAGTCTTTAGCAATAGTTTTCATAAAGCTAAATCTTCTGTTTTAACTGTATTTTTATTAATGATATTGGCTTTAATCATGAATGATTCTGGAATGATATTTACATTTGCTAAAGGAATGTCAAAAGTTAGCGGTTCACTATTTCCACTCTTTTCACCACTGATTGGTATTTTAGGTGCATTTTTAACTGGAAGTAATACAAGTTCAAATGTTCTTTTTGGTGCTTTTCAGATAAATACTGCCAAATTGCTTGGATTTTCACCTAATGTAATAGCTTCAACCCAAACAGTTGGAGGTTCTTTAGGATCAGCAATTGCTCCTGCCAAAATTCTTTTAGGTACTTCAGTTGTGGGTATACATGGTAAAGATGGAGAAATAATAAAACGCTGTCTTGGATATACACTTATAAGTGGTGTACTTGTAGGCTTTACAGCTTTGATTGTAGAGTTTGTATTTTAACCATATAAAAAATTAATATTAAATATGAAAACAGGTCATATCACTTAACAGATATGACCTGTTTTTTTAGTTTCTCAATATTTTCTGCAGAGCCTGAAGCAGCTCTGTATTATTTTCTGTATTGTTCATTTGTTTTAAAATTGTTTCCATAATATCATATTCATTCATATTACCTATATACTGCCTCAGCTTCCATATTACTTCCAACTCTTCTTCACTCATCAGCATTTCTTCTTTTCTGGTTCCCGAACGATTAATATCAACAGCAGGGAAAATTCTTTTTTCTGCCAGACGTCTGCTTAAGTGAAGCTCCATATTTCCTGTGCCTTTAAACTCTTCATATATAACATCATCCATCCTACTCCCGGTATCCACCAGTGCAGTAGCTATAATTGTAAGACTTCCACCTTCTTCTACATTTCTGCCTCCACCAAAGAATTTTTTGGGGAAATGCATTGCCGTTGGATCAAGACCACCAGAAAGAGTCCTGCCGCTAGGCGGAATAGTAACATTTGCTGCTCGGGCCAACCTTGTAATGCTATCCAGCAGAATTACAACATCATATTTGTGTTCAACAAGTCTTTTTGCTTTTTCTAAAACAAGTTCTGCTACCTGTATATGCTCTTCCGGCGGCTCATCAAAAGTCGAACTGATAACTTCTGCATCTACAGAACGGCGCATATCTGTCACTTCTTCCGGTCTTTCATCAATCAGCAGAATCATCATTTTTGTTTCCGGATAATTATAACGTATACTGTTGGCAATTTTTTTCAAAAGAACTGTTTTTCCAGCCTTAGGTGGTGAAACGACCAGACCCCTTTGACCTTTTCCTATAGGTGAGATCAGGTCTATAAGCCTCGCCGATTTTTCGTTTTTATGATATTCAAGTTTAAATCTTTCCTCAGGATATAGTGGGGTTAGATCTTCAAAATATGCCCTATCTCTGGCCTTTTCTGGATCCTGATAGTTCACAGCTTCAATTCTGAGCATTGCAAAATATTTTTCGTTATCTTTAGGTTCCCTAACCTGACCTGATACAACATCACCACTTCTCAAATCAAAACGATGAATTTGAGAAGCTGATATATAAATATCATCACTGGAGGGAATATATTTTGATGGACGGAGAAATCCATACCCTTCATTTGCTATTATCTCAAGCACACCTTCCGCAAAGATATGTCCTCCTTTTTCTGTTCCTTTTTTTAAAATAGCAAATATGAGGTCCTTTTTACGCATCTGTGAATAACCAGAAACATTCATATCTTTTGCTATACTGTGTAGTTCGGTAATTGTTTTCTTCTCAAGTTCACTAATATTTAACACATTTAAGACCACCTTTCCTTTATTAAGAGATTAAAATAGACTGCATAATTAAAATAGACTGCATAAAAGATATAAAATAATATTATACTGAAAGTCCGAGCTGAAAAAGAAGATAAACTCCTATAAAATAAATAATACTGACAAATATCGAATCCCAGCCCAGGAAAAATAGAGAACGGCGTGAGCGGTAAAATAAACCAATTAATATTATTGAAGACATAGAAATTCCGACCATAGCAGTAATAATATGCACTATTTTTGCGTCTGCCAGAAGTATACCGTCTCGATAAAATAAATCTGCAAAAAAGATTACTGTCATATTGAAAATATTGCTCCCCAGAACATTTCCCACTGCCATATTGTATGCATTAAGTTTAATTGCCGATATTGAAGCAACCAGTTCCGGCAGAGAAGTAGCAGCTGCAACAAGGATTGTCCCAATAAAACTCTGATCAATACCTGTCATATCTGCAATTAAATCTGCTGTTACTGTAAGCCTTATTCCGCTAACCACAATAATTAATGAACATATACCAAACCCAATCAGTGCTTTGCTTAAAGTAAAATCTGGATTGAGATCTTCTCTTATTTCATCTTCTTTATCAAGGGGATTTTTCTTCTCATATCTGTACATTAACCGCATTCCAAAAATATAAACTGACAGCAGAATTATACTATCAATTCCAACTCCAAATATACTCAAATCTAAATTCATAAAATGAGAAACAATTAAACTAAAAACTACAATTACAGAGAGAAGGATACCAAACAGGCCCGAAAGAATGTGGCTGTAATTTACCCGCAGCAGAAGGGGGCCAGGGCCCTGAAGAAGATCGGAAAACGCGAGGATCATGAGGTTGAAAGTATTGCTTCCAAAAGCATTCCCAACAGCAATATCCGGTGCCCCAACAACTGCAGAGGTAATACTTGTGACCATCTCAGGTAATGAGGTGGCCATTGCAATCAAAACACCTCCAATAAATGCTCGACCAAGTCCTGTTTTATCTGCAATTATATCACCATATCGGGATAAATATGTCCCGGATATTATTATAAATAGTGCCATTAAACAAAATTCCAGCCATATCTGTGTCAATTTCTGCTCCTTTCGCACAATTCCACAAACAAAAAGAGAGGAATTCCTAAATTAAGGAATCCCCCCACTTATAGATTAAAATTATGCTCTATCATTACTTCCTAAAATCATAATTTTTTCTTTAACTTTTTCTTTAATAACATCCCGACCCGGTCCACAATATTTGCGGGGGTCATATAAGTCAGGATTATCAGCAAAAAGTTCTTTTATTTTTGCAGTAAATACCTGCTGGAAATCAGTATTAACATTAACTTTGTTAACACCTAATTCTACTCCCTGTTTTAGATCGGCCTCTGAAATACCGGAAGCACCATGTAAAACAACAGGCATATCAATAATTTTTTTAATTATATCGAGTCTTTCAAAATCAAGTTCAGGCTCTCCTTTATATACACCATGTGCTGTACCAATTGCGATTGCAAGGGCATCTACACCTGTAGCATTAACAAATTCTTTAGCCTGCTCGGGATCAGTGTACATTGCATCTTTTTCATCAACTTTGTGGTCATCTTCTGTCCCACCAATTGTACCCAGCTCAGCTTCAACACTGACACCAACTGAATGTGCAGCTTCTACAACTTTTTTTGTCAGTTCAATATTTTCTTCAAATGACAATTTGGAAGCATCAATCATAACTGAAGAAAACCCGTTCCTTATACACTGCATTATTTTTTCAAAACTGCTGCCGTGATCCAGGTGCAGTGCCACAGGAATACTGGTGTTTTTAACTGCTGCATCTACCATAGCAGCAACATAATCCATTCCCATATATCTAATTGCACCTTCGCTTGCCTGAAGTATTAATGGTGAATTTAGTTTTATACAAAATAATTTTGAAGGCAGTTCATTTTCACCTGTTGCCTATCAAATGATGGAAGGGTTACAACCTAATGATAATTTTACCTGGAATGTTTTTATTCAAAAGAAAATCAAATCAAGTTATAGTACATCTAAAAAACATAAGT
>CAZLIW010000062.1:0-8719 GCA_964559325.1 uncultured Halanaerobium sp.
AGAAGATGCCAGCTGTATCCTTACCTGCTGCTGCTGGTGAGCAGGGAAAACATCAATTATACGTTCTACTGTACTTGGAGCATCATTAGTATGCAGTGTTGCAAAAACAAGGTGACCTGTTTCAGAAGCTTCAAGTGCTATAGAAATGGTTTCTAAGTCGCGCATCTCTCCAACCAGTATGACATCCGGATCCTGTCTTAAAGATGCTCTCAGTCCATTGGCAAAAGAATTGGTATCAGTACCTATTTCCCGCTGATGAACTATAGATTTTTTGTGGCTGTGGAGGTATTCTATCGGATCCTCCAGTGTTATTATATGTGAGGGTCTGTTTTCATTTACTACATCTATCATAGCTGCAAGAGTAGTTGATTTTCCACTACCGGTTGGACCTGTACATAAAATCAGACCCTTACGCTGCATGGCAAGTTTTTTTAAAACCTGGGGCAGCCCCAGTTCATCAATACTAGGTATGGATTGAGGAATAATTCTCAAGGCCAGAGTAGCTGAACCTCTCTGATGATATGCATTAACCCTGTATCTGCTGTAGCCGGGTATGCTGTAGGAAAAATCGACCTCACCATCTTTTTGAAAAACATCCCACTGATCCTCACTCATAAGCTCTTCTGCAATATCTCTTACTTCAGCAACTTCCATAACAGAAGGATATTCATCATATACCTGCAGTTTACCATTATAGCGGATTACAGGTTTTTTCCTGGCAGTAATATGAAGATCAGAAATGGCTTTATCAGTAGATATTTCTTTCATAAGATCAATAATTTTCATATTTTCAGCCCCCTATATATCCCAATACTAATGAATAACACTTACAATTTCCTTGTAACTGGTAATACCTCTGCGGAGCTTTGCCTTACCATCTTCAACAAGGCTTTTCATACCATTTTCTCTGGCATATCTCTTTATTTCAGGTTCATTGGCTCCATTTGCAATCATTTCTTCCATCACAGAATCTATTTCCAGAACTTCGTGTATTGCAATTCTTCCTTTGAATCCATTGGTACATTTCTCACAGTTTTCTCCAGAAGGACGGTAAAGTTTATCGGTATCTTCACCCATGAATTTCTTTTCTTCTATTCCGGGTTCATATTCTTCACTGCATTCCGGGCAGAGCTTCCTGACCAGCCTCTGTGCTATTACACCAACAACAGTTGATGCTACCAGATATCCAGGAATCCCCATATCCAGCAGTCTTGTAATTGCACTTGCAGCATCATTAGTATGCAGTGTGCTCAAAACAAGGTGACCTGTTAATGCTGCTCTGATGGCAATTTCTGCAGTCTCTTCATCTCTAATCTCACCAACCATTACTATATCCGGATCCTGACGTAGAATCGATCTAAGTGTGGCGGCAAATGTAAGTCCTGTAGCTGTATTTGCCTGTACCTGATTAAGACCGGTGATCTGATATTCAACCGGGTCCTCAATTGTAACAATATTTTTATCAGGTGTATTGATCTTATTTAAAGCTGCAAATAAAGTGGTTGATTTACCACTTCCAGTAGGTCCTGTTGCAAGAAGAATACCATATGGTTTTTTAATTAATCTTTTAAACCTCTCCTTATTTTCATCTGTAAAACCAAGTTTTTCAATATCAAGCAGGCTGTCATCTCTATTTAAGATACGTATAACCACCTTTTCTCCAAAAATAGTGGGAAGAGTAGAAACACGCATATCTATCTGAAGTCCTTTAAAAGTCATCTGTACACGGCCATCCTGAGGAATTCTCCTTTTTGTAATATCCAGATCAGCTATTATTTTAATCCTTGATATTAAAGCCGCCTGCGAATGTTTTGGAATACTCAATTCTTCGTGTAGTACACCATCTATTCTGTAGCGCACCCTTACTATATTTTTTAGTGGCTCAATATGGATATCACTTGCATTCATCTGAATAGCCTGTGTTATTATAAGGTTTGTCAGCCTTACAATAGGTGCATCTTCTACCATCTGTCTTAACTGATCTATTTCCGGTTCTTCATTCATCTGATACTGATCCAGACTGTCAAAAATATCAGCTGTATCGGTATCTACCAGAGAATAGATCTGGTTTATGGCATTTAATATCTCCGAATGAGTTGCAATTGCTATATTAATTTTCATCCCGGAGTTAACCTCTATATTTTCTATGGCCACAAGGTCGGTTGGATCTTCCATTGCAACCTTCAGAGTTTCTCCATCAACCTCATATGGGACTGCATGATATCTTCTGGCAATATTTTCTGAAATATACTGAGAAAGGTGAGCATTTAAAATATAATTGTTGAGATTAACTCTATCTATCCCCAGCTGATATTCTAATGCTTCACTTAATTCTTCCTCACCAATATACCCCATATCTATCAGCAGTTTTCCCAGCCTCTGATCATTTTCCTCCTGTATTTCTATTGATTCTTTAAGCTGGCTTTCTGAAATATATCCGAAATCTAATAAAATATCTCCCAGTCTCTTTTTTATTTTACTTCTCATAATTATCACCTTTTAGATTACACGTAATAGTATATACAATCTGTAATTTCTACTGTTTAAAATAATTTAAAACTATTTCTATTATCTTTATTCTGCATATGTCAAAATACTCCTTCAAAATTCGAATTTATTTTACTTATTATTACAAATTTCTACATTTTTTAAAACAAAGGTAGTTTAAATGCAAAAAATTGCCAAATCAATTTTCACTTGGCAATTTCTACCTGAGGCAAACATAACAATCATAGGCAGGCCCTTAGACTTATGTCTTTGCGTCCCTGTCTTTCGCCAGGTTTGCTTTTTATTTGAATCCTCATTACTATTAAATTTGTAATAAAAAGTAAAAACAGCTAAAATATAATAAAATATTTATTTTTTGATAATATCATAAAAATTGAGAAAAATCAATATCAATCTTCATCTTTTTCTTTATCTTCAGCCATTTTTATTATCTCCTCTTCTGCAATTTTGTGCCAGTCTTTTTTGTCCGGCATTTTCTGTATCCAGAGTTTAAATGCTGCTTCTGCCTGATATATAAGAGTTGGCAGACCATTTGCAGTTTGTGCACCAATTTCTTCTGCTTTTTTAAGCAGTGGTGTTTTTAGGGGATTATAGACCATATCAAAAATAAATTGATCTTCATTTAAGTAATCAGTATTGATTACTATTTCTTTTTTGGTAATATTATCATACATTCCCACCGGTGTGGTATCAATAATTAAATCAGCCTCTTTGATCAGTTCAGCATATTCTTCCTCTTTAAGACCCGCTGATTGATATATTATATCAGTTTTTCTATCTTTAAAAATATTTACCAGTTCTTCTGCTCTGCTGACATTTCTGTTTATAACTGCTACCTCAGCTAAATTTAACTGTTCTAATGCAACAAGTACCGCTCTTGCAGCTCCGCCGGCTCCTATAACAGCTGCTTTTTTTCCTTTAACAGGGAACCCAGCTTCTTCTATCTGGCGCTGTATTCCAATAACATCTGTATTATAGCCTGTCAGTCTTCCTCTTCTATTTAAAACTGTGTTAACTGCTCCAGCATCTCGGGCCAGAGAAGAAAGTCCATCTAAATGATCCATAATTTCCTCTTTATACGGAATAGTAACATTCCAGCCGCTGAAGTTTAAGGTCCTCAGTGCAGACACATATTCTTCCAGATTACCTTTTTCTACCTCAAGCATAAGATAAACAGCATTATAATCCATCTTTTTAAAGCCATTATTGTGAAAAACTGCTGAAATAGAATGACTTAATTTTTCGCCAATCAGTCCGTATAGTTCTGTTTCTGTGTCAGGTATAAATGTATTCATATTTTATTATGCCTCCTCTAAAAAGTAAAACACGCCGGTGATCTTCCAACGTGTCTTCTGAAATGTCTATGTACTGTCATTAAATTAAAATAATGTCTGCAGTTTATCTCCTAATTTTTCGTGGTCAGTTATAATTATTTTTCTTTTTACTATCTGAATAATTCCATCATCTATAAATCTATTTATCAGCTTTGTAACAGTAACTCTGGAAGAACCTATAAGATTGGCCAGTTCCTGGTGAGTAAGCACCAAATCTATTACTGTTCCCTGATTTACCTCTCTACCAAAATCATCGGAAAGCCTTGCCAGTAGGCTGGCTAAGCGCCCAGCTGCATCCTGAAATACAAGCTCTCTTACCTGACTTGTAAGAAGCCTTGTCTTTTTAGAAAGAGCTTCAATAATTTTAATTGCCATACTTGGACGTTCAAGTATAATACTCTCCATTTTTTTCCAAGGAATAATCAGCAGTCTGGCATCATCCAGCACTTCTGCTGTAAGTGGATGGGGATCTTCATCAAACAGTGATATTTCACCAAAAACATCTCCTTCCTGTAAAATGGTAAGAACTTTTTCCTTACCTTCTTCAGAAAGCATGGTAAGTTTAACTTTACCATTTATAAGCATATATAGCTTTTTGACACTGTCATTTTCAAAAAAAATTACTTCACCTTTTTTATATATTTTTGCATAAGACTTTTCGCATATCAGGCGTAATTCTTCAGGATCAAGTCTTGCAAAAACAGTAAGTTCTTTTAAACATTTTTGTGTGTTTTCTTCCATATTCAACCTACCTCTCTGAACTTTTGAAATCTATGTTATAATTTTCCCTTTACTATATTAATATTCTCTAAACACTGACAAAAACCTTTTAAATTTATAAATTTAATCAGTTAAATTTTTAAATTCCAACACTAATAAGCATTTGAGCTTCCCTATTTTTTATATTACGATACAGAAAAGAGTGGTATAGTAATATTAAAGTATTTACCAGCTATTTTTCAGTTCTGCATTCTCGGCACAAACCATAAAATCTCAGCTTATGTTCTGTTATTTTAAAATCATATTTGCTTTCCAGTTCTTTTTCAAAATATTCGAGATCCTGATCACTGAATTCTATCAGTTTACCACATTTTTTACATATTAAGTGGTGATGATGTTGAGTTTCTTCAAAACAGAGTTCATACTGTCTGGATCCTTCCCCAAAATCGAGCACATGCACAATTCCCAGATTTTGAAAGAGTTCAAGAGTTCTGTATATTGTAGCCATACCAATATCCGGATAATTTTCTTTTACAGCTGCAAAAAGTTCTTCTGCTGTAAAATGCCAGTTTTTTCTAGAAATTATTGTTTTCAGTATAACTTTTCTCTGCCTGGTCAATTTATAATTATTTTCCATCAAAATATTTTCGAACTTTAATTTTAAATTTTCCATAATATACCCCTTTTTGCATTCATATAACTATTCTATCACATTTTCTCACAATTTTTAATTTTTTTTTAAAAATTTAACAAATATAATTATCCAAAAATTACTTGAAAAAATAAGTTTTTACTATTGACTACTTTTCTAATAAATAGTATAATGTAATAAATAAGAAGAATTTGTCGAAAATTGTTAAGAAAGGAGAATTAACATGAAATCCACTGGTATTGTCCGTAAAATTGACGATTTGGGTAGAATGGTAATTCCAATTGAGCTCAGGAAAACTATGAATATCAATAAAAAAGACCCTATGGAGATATTTGTTGACGAAGAGAAAATTATTCTTAAGAAGTATGAACCGGCCTGTATTTTCTGTGGAAGTGCAGATGAGACAATCGAATATAAAGGTAGAACAATCTGTGGTGAGTGCATGGAAAAAATGCAGGATCTTAAGAAAAAATCGGAAGAAGAATAATTCTTAACAAAAAATGTCAATAATGTTCGTAAAAAAATAGCACCAGTACTGGTGCTATTTTTCTTTATTTAGTTAGCGGAGAAAAACGTGTTCTCCTATCCTTTTTACATAATTTCTTCTGGAAATCCACCCGACATTTGTCGCAACTTCCGGATTATAAAAATACAGTGATCCAAGTGATGGATCATAACCTATTAGAGCTGCTCTTGCTGCTGCAACTTCTTCTTCACCTGGATAATAATTTGCCTGACCATCCATTAAACTGCTGAATTGACCTTTCTGCAGTATAACTTCTCTGATTGTATCTGGAAATAAATTGCTTTTTACTCTGTTTATTATCACTGCACCAACAGCAACCTTACCTGAAAAATCTTCTCCTCTGGCCTCTCCATGAATAACACGGGCCAGTAATATAACATCATCCCTGGAAATAAAATTACGATCAAAAAGTTTCTGTCTTGGCAGGCTATTAAAACAGCTTTCCCCAAATATTCCATCTGCTTTTATGTTATTGGCCTTCTGAAATTCCCGCACTGCAGCCACAGTATTTCCTCCATAAACTCCATCAATATGACCCTGATAAAAATTAAGCTTCTTCAATTCTTTCTGTAAAATAGCTACATCTGTTCCTTCATCACCCGGACGAAGGATTCTGCTGCCAAACTCATCAAGATAAGCAGCTTCTGCCCTATCCAGATTTACCAGTGTAATCATAAAAAGGAGCATGATAACCGAGATATAAACTTTCCATTTGCTCAGCACCATAATATCCCTCCTTAAATAAAACCTTTAACTTATCAATAATTATTATCAAAAATCTGACTATATTAATAATAAACAAAAAAAGTATAAAAGTCAAATTTCATTCAATTAGATGCCGATCAATCAGCTGCTGATCAATAAATTTCCTCTATTTTAAATTCTTTTCCCAGATCTTCCATTATAGCTCTTACTTCTTTTTCCGTAGTTTCTGTAACCATTATCCATATTTCTCCCGGATTATTATGATCAACCTTTACAGTTCCAAGACCTTCATATGACTTAATTACCATATCTATAAATACTATTTCTTCTTTTGGAACTCGGTATTTTATTTTTTTTGTATCAGTTTCCATCTTGGCTCTGCTCCTTTTCTCTTCTCAGCAGGGAACCTGTTTTAATTTCTCTTTCAGATGGAATTCTTACCAGTTCTTTTGGATGGGGAGCTGCTTCAACCTCTTTACCATCAGAATTAATTATATAGTCAACTTTAAGGCTCAGTCCATATTCTCCTGGAGTAATAATTTCCAGTTCATCACCGGTAAATATTTTATTTCTAATCTCAACCAGTATTTCTTCATCTTCGGGAAAATAATCTTTTACAACTCCCATAAAATCATATGTTCTAAGATAGGAAGAACTTTCATATCTCTGACCATCTTCTCCCGGTTTTCCATAATAAAATCCGGTTGTATAATCTCTGTGGCTTATCTTTCTCAACTCTGCAAAAAGTTCAGGTTCATATTCATAATTATCAGGATCCTCATAATAGCTGTCTATTACTCTTCTGTAAGCATTGACGACTCCAGCAAGATAGTGTACGCTCTTCATTCTTCCTTCAATTTTCAAACTCATAATACCTGATTCTATAATTTCGGGAATTTCTTTTATCAAACATAGATCCCTGGAATTCATTATAAATGTACCTTTTTCGTTTTCTGCTACAGGGTAATATTCTCCCGGCCTTTTTTCCTCCACCAGATGATATTTCCAGCGGCAGGAATGGGCACAGTCACCTCTATTGGCATCTCTACCCACAAAATAATTACTCAAAAGACAGCGGCCGGAATAGGATATACACATTGCTCCATGTATAAAAACTTCCAGATCTATCTCTCCCCCTACTTTCTCTGCAATTTCTTTCATTTCTTTTCCAGAAAGTTCTCGGGCCAGAATTATCCTGTCCGCTCCGAGTTCTTTCCAAAACAGTGAAGAACGCCAGTTAACATTATTTGCCTGTGTGCTGATATGAATCGACATCTCGGACATTTTTTCACGTACAAGCTTAAATACACCTGGATCAGAAATAATAAGGGCATCCAAATTCAACTTTTTAAGATCTTCAATATATTCAGGCAGTTTTTCCATATCATCATTGTGGGGAATCATATTAAGTGTTAAATATACCTTTTTGCCTCTGGAATGGGCAAACTCAATCCCCTCTTCCAGTTCTTCTATAGTAAAATTATCTGCTCCGGCTCTGAGTCCGAAGTTAGCACCACCACAATAGACAGCATCTGCTCCAAAAAAGAAAGCAGTTTTAAGTTTTTCCAGGCTGCCTGCAGGGGCCAGCAGTTCAACTTTTTTCATTTTCTAATTTCCTCCTACTTAAAGCTATTCCATCACCTGCTGCAATTATAGTGGAATCCAGCTCCGGATGATTCATAACTATTTTTAAGTATTTTCTTAAATTATTTACAATTGTTCTAATCTTATGTCTTACTTCATCATCTGTCAGGACTTCAGCCTTATAAAGTACATTATCAGATACAAGCAGTCCACCGGGTTTAAGCAGCTCAAATATATAATCAAAAAGATAAAGATACTGACCTTTAGCAGCATCCAAAAAAATAAAATCAAACTTTTGCCGCAAATACTGAAGAATATCCAGTGCATCACCAATTTTGACGTCAACTTTATCTGCAAAACCATATTTCTGCAGAAATTTCCTGGCTGTCAGTGCCCTCTGTTCATTAATCTCTATAGTTGTTATCCTGCTGGATGCAGGAGTATATTCTGCCATAAGAAGAGCAGAAAATCCATATGCTGTACCGATCTCAAGTATATGTTTGGGTTTTAAAAGCTGAAGTTGAATTTTTAAAAAATCAGCTGCATCCCTATCAATGATAGGAATATAATCCTTTCTGCAGAGTTGTTCCAGCTCCGCAAACTCCGGCTCTATTGTCTGTTTTTTGGAGAATAAGCTGTTGAGTTCAGTTTTTATCATATTGACTCCTTATTTTTATCTGGTGTGTGTTT
>CAZLIW010000063.1:0-8672 GCA_964559325.1 uncultured Halanaerobium sp.
TGACATAAAAAATGCCGAAAAGAATCTAAAAGGTGTTATAAAAAAAACTGAGCTTGACTGGTCAAGAACATTCAGTAAAATGAGTGGGAATGAAATCTATCTAAAGCTGGAAAATCTACAGAGGACCGGATCATTTAAAATTCGCGGTGCATATAATAAAATATGTAGTCTGACTGATGAAGAAAAGCAGAATGGAGTTGTAGCTGCTTCTGCTGGAAATCATGCACAGGGAGTTGCCCTGGCTGCAGCTAAAATGGGTATCAAATCTACAATTGTTATGCCCGAAGGAGCGCCAATTGCAAAAATTAATGCCACACAGGGTTATGGTGCAGATGTGATTTTAAAAGGAGAATCCTATGATGAGGCCCATAAAGAGGAAGAAAGATTTTCTTGTGAAAATGGAGCAGTGATAATTCCGGCCTTCAATGATATTGATGTAATAGCAGGCCAGGGCACAATTGGACTGGAAATTTTAGAAGATCTGCCTGATGTTGATATAGTTATTACTCCTGTTGGTGGAGGAGGACTGCTGTCTGGTGTTGCAGCAGCTCTTAAAGAATTAAATCCAGATATAAAAGTAATTGGAGTAGAAGCAGCGAATGCGGCATGTATGGCAGAGTCAATGAAACTTGGTTGTCCTGCTCATTTAAAAAATGTCGATACAATAGCTGATGGAATTGCAGTTAAATATCCAGGAGAACTTACATACAAAATAATTTCTGAATATGTAGATGAAATAGTGACTGTTGAAGAAGAGGAAATAGCCCATGCCATTTCACTTTTGATGGAGCGAGCTAAATTAATAGTAGAAGGTGCAGGAGCTACTACACTGGCTGCAGTATTAAATAATAAAATAAAGGTTAAAGGGAAAAAGATTGCAGCTGTTCTCAGTGGTGGTAATATAGATCTGGATATAATTTCAACGATTATTGATAGAGGTATGATTAAAGCCGGCAGAAGAATTAGTTTTGAAACTTCTCTTTATGATAAACCTGGAGCTCTGCGTGATTTATTAGATGTAATCAGCAGAACAGGTGCAAATGTGATTTCAGTAGTTCATGACAGACTTACTCCCGATATTTCTCTAAAACATGCCCAGGTTCAGGTTACATTAGAAACAAAAAATGAAGATCATGTGAAGGATATTCTTACTACTTTGGAGAATAATAACTATAGAGTAAAAAGAACAAGATAATGTTAAAAGGGTTATAATATCATTGTTTAGCCCAGTTTAGTTACATTTAAAAGGGAAACATTTTAAGAAAGAAACATCTTAAAACAAAAATATTTTAAACAAAATCAATTAGGAGGAATTTTAAAATGGCAAAAGAAATTATTAAGACTGATAATGCACCTGCAGCAGTGGGAGCATATTCACAGGCAGTAAAAGCAGGAGATACAGTTTATTTATCCGGACAGATTGCTATTGATCCGGCAACTCAGGAAATTATTGATGGTGGAGTAGAAGAACAGGCAGAAAGAGTTTTAGAAAATCTCAAGGCAGTACTGGCTGCAGCTGAATGTACTTTTCAGGATGTTGTTAAAGCAGAAATTTTTCTTGATGATATAAATGATTTTGGTGTAGTAAATGATATTTATGCAGAATATTTTAAAGAAGAGCCTCCTGCAAGAGCCTGTGTGGAAGTTGGCAAATTACCCAAGGGTGTTGCAGTAGAAATAGCACTTATTGCAGTAAAGTAGATTAGTTTTCTATTTAATTTTTGATATCCTCTGTGTCTTTTTACGGCACAGAGGTAGATTTTTTTGTAAAATAAGATTTTAGCAGTATATTTTTTAATTTTAAAAAAAGGAATTTTAGCAAAATTATGAAAATATAATAGTATAAGTTCAAAAATATGACTGGAGTGGAGGTTTATTATGCATATAATAGAAATTCTATTTAAAAATAAACCGAACAAGTATAATAATCTTTTTCAGAAAGAGCTGCATGCATTAAATTATAATCGTGCTGAAACTTCCAGTTATTTATTGTTTTCTCTTTCCCTCATAATGCTGATAACTGCATATGAAACAAGTGATAGTGAGATAATAATAAGAATAAATCTTTATTTTTTTCTATTTACTGCTTTAGCTGTGGTTTTATTTTTAATATTAAGATATTTTTTAAACAGCAGTGATTCCAGATTTAGCACGGTAATGATATATATTATCCCTTCTGCTGCAGTAATCTGGGGTACTACTTTAATATCTTATGTACCGGCAAGAGTTGAAACAGTAGGAATTTATTCGATTGTAATACTTGCCATTTCATCTCTGCTTTTTTTGAGGTGGTATATCAATTTAAGTTTTTATCTGCTGAGTTTTTCTTTTATAATATATAATTTATTTGTTAGAGAAAATATTTTTCTGCCCTCAGGAATAATAATGCTTTTTTTCCTCATAATAACAGCCTGGATTATTTCCCGTATGCTTTATTATATTAATATGCAGCATTTTGTTGCTAATACTACTTTGAGAGAACAGAAAAATGCATTTCAGAGTGAAGTTTTAAGAAAATCAAAACAACTGAACGAATATGAAAAGAAAATGACTAAAGATATAATTTTTGCCATCACCAATCTGCTTGATATATATGATGTTTATACAAGAAATCACCTGGAAAATGTTGCGGTTTTATCAAAACTTATTGCAGAAAAGATGAAGTTGAGCAATCAGGAGATTAAAGATGCTTACTGGGCGGGAATGGTCCATGATATAGGTAAGCTTCTGATACCATTAGAAATTTTAAACAAAAAAGGTAAATTAACCAGCAATGAATTTGATTATGTTAAAAAACATCCAATCTGGGGAAGTGAGGCTTTGAAAAATTCTCGCTCACTTAAAAATATTGCAAAATATGTACTTTATCATCATGAAAAATGGGATGGTACAGGTTATCCAGAAAATTTAAAAGGTAATCAAATTCCGTTAATATCTCAGATTATATCCGTTGCAGATGCATGGGATACAATGTGTTCCAGTAGAGCTTATAGAGATTCACTGGGTGAAAGAATAGCTGTTAAAGAACTTAAAGATAATCGGGGAACACAGTTTGCTCCTCAAATTGTAGATGTTTTTTTAACTATGGTTGAAAATGATACAAAACTTGATAAGTACAGAGAGATTAACAGATACTACTCTGATGAAGATCATAAAGTTAATATTAAAACTTCATAATAAAAATATGATAAAGAGTAAGAATTAATTCTCGGTTTTTACGGGAATTTTTTCTGATTATATTTAAAAAAGATAAATTTGTGATAAAATGTAGTTAAGAAAAAAGATTTTGTATTTTAAAAATTTAGTTTCTTAACTGCAAGATAAATGATTTTAACATAATTTACTGCACTTTAAATTTCAGGAGGTAAAAACAGTGAAAAAAGATGAACGGATATCTTTTTACTCACACTTTGTCGGCTTTTTTCTGGCTTTGATTGGGATGATTATTTTATTGATAAAAGCTTTTGACAGTCTTGATAAGATTATAATTGCTGCTGTATATGGTCTGTCTGTTGTTTTTCTTTTCCTGGCCAGTTCACTCTATCATGCTCACAAAAAAGAAGATGACGAAAATTCTATCTGGAGAAAGCTGGATCATTTTGCTATATTTGTTATGATTGCCGGTTCATATACACCTGTTGCCTATATATATTTGGAAGGCTGGTTGAAGTGGACAATAATTGCAGTACAGTGGGGACTTGTCTTAGGAGGGGCTTTTCTGAAATTTATGTATTTTAAAACTCCAAGAATTCTTTATACTGCAATATATCTTCTGATGGGCTGGGTTGGTATTTTTGCCTTTCACCAGCTTTTTATGACAATGCCGACTTTAAATCTTATTCTCATGTTTGCAGGAGGTCTGTCTTTTACAGCCGGAGCAGTATTTTATATAATAAAAAAACCAAAACTTACACCAAATTTTGGATTTCATGAGATTTTTCATTTTTTTATACTTGCAGGAGGAATATTTCATTATTTAATGGTATTTATAGCTCTGGGATAATCAGTTTCCCAATTATCCGGTTTTTGACAGCTGTTTAAGCATCTGTTACATCTCTTCTGAATATATTAATATCCTTTCAGTTTAGATAGATATTTAGGAGGGATTTTTTTTCTGCATAATAGGTTTAGCTGGAATTTCCTTTAGATATTTTTTAATAAACCAATCATAATATAAGTAATTCTAAAAAAAGATAGATTTAATGTCAAAATATGTTATAATTATAATACAGAAGTGGACTAAAAGGAGGCGGTAGTATGAATGCATTTAAAGCTTATGATATAAGAGGGGTCTATAACATTGATTTTAATAAAGAAGATGTATATAAAATAGGATATTTTTTACCTAAACTGCTGGCGGCTGACCGAGTTTTGGTCGGCTATGATGACAGAGAGTCAACACCAGAAGTTTTTGCAGCACTGGCAGCCGGTATTACTGACAGAGGGGCGGATGTATATAAAATAGGTTATGCAACCACTCCGATGGTTTACTACGGCACAGCCAAACATGGTTACAAAGCTTCTGTTATGATTACTGCATCACATAATCCTCCTGAGTATAATGGACTAAAAATTTCTCGCGAAAATGCACTTCCTGTTGGATATGATTCCGGTTTAAAAGAATTAGAAAAAATGATCAATAATAATGAAGTGAAGCCTGTTGGAAAAAATAAAAGAGGCAGTATTTTAGAACATGATATTAAGGACGAATATATAGAATTTCAGAAATCTTATTTACCTGATCTGTCAGAACTTAATCTATCTATAGATATATCAAATGGAATGGTGGCAATTTTAAGTGATACTGTATTTGGAAATCATCCCCATTACCTTTATAATGAACTGGATGGGACCTTTCCCAATCATGAGGCCAATCCACTGCTGCCAGAAAACCGTAAAGATCTAAAAAAATTATTGCTGGAAAAAGGTTCTGATCTGGGACTGATATTTGATGGTGATGGAGACAGAGTGATGTTTTTGGATGAAAAAGGAAACTTTATATCTCCTGATTTAATTATTGCTCTGCTGGCAGAGTATTATATCGATCAGGATAAAGGTAAAGATGTTCTGTATGATATCCGTACTTCCTGGTCTGTTAAAGAACATATTGAAAAGCTTGGTGGCCAAACTCATATGTGGAAAGTAGGTCATTCCTATGCCAAGCTAAAACTCAGAGAAATAGATGGTGTGTGTGGTGGTGAACTTGCCGGCCATTATTATTATAAGGACTTTTTCTACTGTGATTCCGGCATGCTGACAGCTCTGGTGGTGCTTAATGTTGTCTCAAGGCTTAAAAAAGAAGGTAAAACTATTTCGGAATATATTGCTGAACTTGATAAATATGCTTCTTCCGGAGAAATAAATTTTAAAATTAAAAACAAAGCAGAAGTAATGGAAAAGTTAAAGGATTATTTTGTTAATAAAAAAGAACCGGTGAATTTTTATGATTTTGATGGTTACCGTCTGGAATATAAGGACTGGTGGTTTAATGTAAGGCCATCTAATACAGAACCTTATCTTAGACTGGTTGTTGAAGCAAAAAACAAAGAACTTTTAGATCAAAAAGTAGAAGAGATAAAAAAAGTGATGGATGTTGAGTAGTAAAAAGATAAAATTGTGAACGAAAGGAGCTGATTTTATGCAGATTCCTGTAAAACGCTGGTATGAAGCTGCTAAAAAAAGATATTCCCGCAAAAAATATCAAAAAAAAGAAATCTCTAAGTTCACTTTAAAATCTTATGAAAAATTTCTTGAGGAATTAAATAAGATATTTCCCGAGGCTCGGATCGAGTTTTTTAAAGAAGATATCTCTAAGCTGCTGCCAGCTCTGGAAGGCAAATATGGAAGGATTACAGGTGCACCTTACTTTATAGCTATTATTGTAGAAAAAGAGGATGAATACAGCTGGGAAAAGGCTGGCTATGCAGGAGAGGCAGCACTTTTAGAGGCCACTGATCTGGGCCTTGCAACCTGCTGGACTGCCGGCCGTTATAAAGAGGAAAAGTCAAAAGTAGATTTGAAATTAAAGTTTGGTGAAAAACTGGCCGCTGTTTCTCCACTGGGATTTTCTTCTGAAAGCTATCTTTTTAATCAAAATTTTATATCCAAATTATTTCCCCGACATGATAGAAAATCACTGGATGAACTTTGTGTAGGTGGTTTTGATTCTGACTGGCCTGGATGGATAAAAAATGCGCTTAAGACAGCAAGAATTGCTCCTTCCAGATTAAACAGACAGCCGTGGCGGTTTAAAGTAGAACCTGACAGGATTATAGTGGAATGTAGAGGAACACCAACTGCATATAGGAGACTGGAATGCGGAATTGTACTCCTGCATCTGGAAATTGGTGCCAAAGATGGTGGGGTAGATGGTAAAATAGAATTTGGTGAAGAAGGAATAGGAAGCTTCAAGAGAGAACACTGATTATATATTTAGGCCCTGGAGTGCAGAAATTTTTGGACTTCCAGGGTTTTGTTTTATACTAATAAATTAATATAAGGTCAGATATGAGAAATTTTATAAAAAAATGTTAAAAGAACCCCCCTTTATTTTGATTTGGTAGGGGGAGGTTAACAGAAGATAGTGTAAAGTGTTATTTACATATTTGAGGAGGAACAGATGGATACAAAAAAGGTTGTTATTTTTTTTATGATTTTTATTTTTTTAACAGCACCTCAGCTGATGGCTGAAGAACTAAGGTTAGATCTCAAAGAAAGTATAGGTTTGGCAGAAGAAAGAAATAATGCTCTCAAAACAGCAGAATTATCACTAAAAAAGGCTGAGCTTAATTATCAAAAAATGAAAGCAGAGAATAGATTGAATAAGCACCAATCTCAGGAGCTGGAGGCAGAAAAGAGTTTTATTAGTGCCCAAAAAAATTACAGTGATAGCAGAGCTGATATAATTAAAGAAATAATAACACAGTATCTGACACTGCTTTTGAATCAAAAAGAGATAAAAGCTCAGGAATTAACAGCAGCTGCAGAAGAAAGACTGTATAGTGAGATGCAGAGGAGATATGAGCTGGCAGATATAAATAGAATAGATCTGCTGGAACAGCAGACAGAATTTAGAGATGAAGAGATGAAACTTGAAACTTTGCAGGATAACTATCAGCAGAATTTAACTGACTTTAAAAATAATTTAAAGCTGGAAGATAAAACTTTGAATTTAGAAGAAATTAAATCAGTTTCCAGCTGGGATATTGCTGAAGATAAAGCTGTTGCAGATGCTTTTAACAACAGCTTTGATCTTAAAACAGCAGAAATAGATATAAAACTGGCAGAAATCAACAAAAAGCTTAAAAATATTGATTCAGCAGAAATTGATATCCAAATAGCAGAAATAAATCTTGCTCAGGCTGAAATAAAAAAAGAAGATATAAAAGATAATTTAAAAAAACAGGTGAAATCAGTTTATCTGGAACTCAAGCAGAAAAAAAGTAGAATTATTTTAGAAAAAGAAAGGCTTAATAAAACAGAAAGTGAATTTAAACAGGTAAAAAGAGAATTTGAATTGGGAAGTACTGCTCGGACGGCTGTAATTCAATATGAGGCTGAATTTTTTAGGCAGCAGTATCAGTATCAAAATGCTGTTTTAAATTACTGCCTGGCAACAGAAGATCTGGCCGATTTGCTCAATCTTGAGCCAGGAGTGATAATAAATGCAGAAAATTAATTGCAGGATGTTAACTATTTTTATCACATTATTTTTTCTGCTGTCAGCTGCAGTTTCAGCAGCAGGTTCAGAAATCGAATTTAAAGAAGCACTGCTTAAAGCTACTGCCGAAAATACTGATTTAAATGAAAAAATGCTTCAGATTGAAAATATAAAAAGAGATCTGAAGATAATTAGAGCCAGACAGAGCTGGAAAGCAGGAATATCTGCTGAGTATGATGAAGTTTTAAAAGAAGGTGAATCTGATGCCAAAAATGCAGTTAGATTTAATGATACTTATGCTGAAGATGGATTCTATTCCCTCAATATAGAGAAAAATTTTCGTTCAGGACTTATCCTAAAACCTGAATTTATCTATACCGGTGATGGAAGGGAGACATATCGCCTAAGTTTGGATTATCCTCTATTTCCGCGGACACCTACCGAACTGGAAAAAAATTATTTTATTACCTCTCGTGAACTTATCCAGGCCGAACAAGAATATAAAGAAATAAAAAACAAAAAAATAATTGAATGGATTAGCAGATATCTGGAGCTCCTGCGCCTTGAAAAAAATAAAAATAATTTAGAAAAATCACTGACAAAAGCTGTAGATAATCTTGAGACAGTCAAAAAGGAAGCAGATTTAAATGAGGCCGGAGAAGAAGAACTTTTAGCAGCGAAAATAGCTTTTTTAACAGCTGAAAATGATTTTCAGCAGGCCGAAAATAAATTGCAGAATAGCAGAGAAAATTTAGAAATTGAACTGGGTATTAAAAATAAAGACAGTCTGATTTTATCCAATGATGAAATAATATATAAATATTTTAGTGAAATAGAAAATATGGAAAAACTGCCATTTGCAGATCTGTTTAAAGAAGCAGTGGTGCAGGATGCTGAGATAAAAAATTCTGTTCTTGATATGGAGATTTTAGAAAAAGAAATGGAGTGGAAGAAAAAAGAAGATAATTTCTCAATTTCCTTAAATGGGATTTATGATCATCAGAGTGAGGAA
>CAZLIW010000064.1:0-8650 GCA_964559325.1 uncultured Halanaerobium sp.
AAGTAATAATTACTATTCCCATTGGTGTGCTGTTTAATCCTAATAGAGCCGGGCTTAAAACAAACATATATGGGATTAAGAAACCTGCCGAAGCCATTTTGAATGCCTGATAACCAGTTTTGTTAATATCTCCTCCGGAAATACCTGCTGCAGCAAAAGCAGCCAGTGCAACTGGAGGTGTAACATTAGCCATCATAGCAAAATAGAAAACAAAGAAGTGTGCAACCATTGGTTGAATTCCAAGTTCTCCCAGAGCTGGTGCAGCCATTGTAGCAGTAAGTATATAGGCTGGAATTGAAGGCATACCAAGTCCAAGTATAATACAGGCAATCATTGTAAAGAAAAGAGTTAATATTAAGTTCCCACCAGACCAACTAATTATAGCTCCAGCAAGTTTGGAACCAAAACCAGTTCTGGTAGAAACACCAACAATAATGCCAACTACAGCTGTTGCGATAGCAACTCCAAGTGCATTTAAGACACCGACTTTTAATGCTTCCATAATTTTCATTGGTGTCATCCTTGTTTCCTTTTTAAACCAGCTCACCACTATAGTTGCAACAATAGCAAAGAAAGCTGCATAAGTAGGCGTATATCCATTAACAAGGAAATAAACAAGTACAATTAAAGGGATAAATAAATAACTTTTTCCAACAAGTAATTTCTTTAAATTTGGAACTTCATCTGCATCCATTCCTCTTAAATTTTTCTTGGATGCTCTAAAATAAACCATTGTTACTGCAGCAATATAATAAAGCAGTGCCGGAATAATAGCAGCATAAACAATATTTATGTACTCTATCCCCAGTGTTTCTGCCATAATAAATGCAGCTGCACCCATAACAGGTGGCAAAAATTGTCCTCCACAGGACGCTGCAGCTTCAACACCACCAGCAAATTCAGATGAATATCCTATTCTTTTCATGAGTGGGATTGTAAAAGCACCAGTAGTTACAACATTTGCAACTGCTGCACCATTGATGGATCCCATAAGACCACTGGAAATTACAGCAACCTGAGCAGGGCCACCCTTACTCTTACCAGCGATCGCGATCGCAAGATCATTAAAAAAGTCTCCCACACCAGATTTAAGCAAAAATGCTCCAAAGATAATAAATAGAATTAAGTACTGTGCTGAAACACCTACAGCAATTCCATAAATACCTTCAGTGGTAAGATACATGTATTCCATAATTTCTCGGAAGGCAAAACCTCTATGTGCCATCCTTCCTGTAAGAAAGTTTCCATACATAGAATAAATCAGAAAAACCACAGCAATTGATGGTAATACATTACCCATTACTCTTCTGGCACCTTCAATTACTAAAAGCAGTGTAATTGTTGCTACCACAATATCTGTGTTATTTGGCATACCTGCACGCCAGACAAGTTCCATATAATTACTGGAAATATAATAAATCGAATAAAAACTAAGTCCTATTAAAGCAATATCAATTATTTTTACATATAATTTTTTACTTTTATTAAATGGATATAATATAAAAATTAAAATTAAAACTACACCAACATGGATTGCCCTGTGTTTTAAAGCCACAGGTGTTCCAAATCTTGAAGTGTATAAATGATAAAGAGCCAGTCCAACGGCAATAACTGTAACTAATATATTAATATATTTATTTAAGTCCCTTTTTTTGGACTCTTTATCAATTTTTTTCTGTCTTTTATCTTTTTTAATATCAGACATATTTCCCCTCCTTATTATCGTAAAGCTTATTTGCCTAATTCAAATCTTATTTTAGCCCAGTTTTCGGTTAGTTCAACTAAATTTATTTTTTCATCATTTATAATTAAATAATGAGGAGATATAGACGAAACTATATAATCTATTGTTTTATATTTTTTATCTACACTATCATAAATAAAGTATCCATCTTTTATCTCAAATTCCCAGTCATCTGGCAGAACTGACGGCACACCAGGACCAGTAGATGGCACTCTTATTTCTTTCAAGATCATTTCCCCATTTTCACTTACTTCAAATAAGTTATCCCAGGGTTCTAATTCACTTGAATGTACAAAGGTAACAATAAATTCAGAACCTACTTTAACTGGTATATTTATTAAAATCTCTCCTGAATCATCTGTTAATTTAAGATTAAAATCTGATTCAGCAAAAATATTTAAACTAAAAAATACTGTTATAATAATTGCTATAAATATGATATAACGTTTTTTAAACATATTAATTCCAGGTGGAACGGCAATACCGCCCCACCTGTATCCTCCTTATTATTCTAATAAGCCTTCTTCTTTATAGAATTTCTCTACACCTGGATGTAAATCAAGAGTCATACCTTCAAGAGCACCTTCTAAGGTGATCATCTTGGCAGCATTATGATATCCATAAAGTTCTTCCAGGTTATTGAACATAACAGATACTAAGTCATATACTACTTCTTCGTCAAGATCTTTATTAACTAACATATAGTTTTTAAGACCTAAAGTTTTTACATCTCTATCTACACCTTTATATGTTCCAGCAGGAATCGCTGTAGAGACATAAACAGGAAAGCTTTCTCTCATCTTATTTACTGTTTCTTCAGTAATTGTAACAATATCAATATCCTGAGTAGTTGCTAATTCTGTAATAGAAGCAATTGGAAGTCCACCAGTCAGGAATGCAGCATCGATATTTCTATTTGCCAGCTGCTCACATGATTCTGCATAACTTAAGAAGTCAGCTTTACCTAAATCATCATAATCCATACCACGAGCAGAAAGAATTCTTCTTGCATTTAGCTCAGTACCACTACCAGGAGCACCAACACCTACACGCTTACCTTCCAGATCTGCAACTGTCTTAATGCCACTACCTTTTGTAGTGATTACCTGAACAAAATTAGTATGTGCTGAAGCAAAACCTCTTACGTTTTCGAGAGGCTGATCTTCAAACATAAGAAGACCTTCTTTACCATAGTAACAAACATCACTCATGGCAAAAGCTAATTCAGCTTTACCTTCGTCAACCATTCTATTATTAATTACGGAAGCACCTGTAGAAGCAACTGATACATTAATGTCATCAATACTGCTATTCCAGATTTCAGAAAGACCAGTAGCAATTGTGTGATATGGTCCACCTGCACCACCAGTAGCAATTGTTAGCTGAAGATCCTGAGCCTGTGCTGTAAGAGCAAATAGCAGAACGAAAAGTGTCATTGAAAGTACGATAACTTTAAAATTAGTGTTTTTAAACATTTTTTTCCTCCTTTAGATTTTTGGTATTTTTCTTTTACCTTTTACGTTAAAAAACTTCACCCCTCCTTATTTAGTGATTTTAGTTTTTCAACTTCATTATAAAGATAATGAAAGGATTTTGAACAATAATATTATAGCACTCAAAAACCATAATTGAAACATATATTATAATGACAGCAAAATAAATATACAGATAACAGTATATTTATCAGCTAATTATTATAATATTAATTTTCTAAATATTATAATAATTAGCTCCAGAAAATATATATACTTTAATTATAATTTGCTAATTTAAAAAATCTTTTAAATTAGACGTTATAATTTTTTCAGCACGAATTTTATGATTAAAAGCCAGTTCTGCTGCTTTTTCTGACTCACGTTCTTTTATCAAATTAAAAATATTAATGTGCTCTTCAGAAGCATTTAAAAATCTATCTTTATCTTTAGAAAAAGATATGTGAGCATATCTTAAATGTTTACCTTCAATATTTCGCAGTGTACGCAGAAAAAGAGTGTTTCCATAAAGTCTAACAATCTCCATATGAAATTCAACATTTAGTTCATTGTAGCGGTACAAATACTGTTCTGATATGTAGTCGTTTTTGCTTCTCTTTTCCCGTTCAAGACCACTTTTTATCTCATTTATGATCTGCTCCAGCCTGCCCAGCTGTCCTTTTTCCCATTTTTCAGCAACATCTTTAATCGCTTTTTCTTCTAAAACTTTTTCAATTTCATAAATATCTTTTAATTCACTTATAGAAAGTTCACTTACCTTCACTCCACCACTCATATTTCTTGTAACAAACCCCTCAAATTCTAGCATTTTTATTGCCTCTCTTAAAGGTGTTCTACTTACCTGAAGTTTTTCGGAAATATCCTGTTCTATTAATCTCTCACCAGGCGGCAGATTCATCTTAATAATAGCATACTTTAATGTCTCATAAACAATATCTGTAGTCGATCTTCTTTTTTGCTGAATAGGTTCCATCATAAGCCGCCACCTCTCGACATTTTTCTTTTTTCAATAATACAGGGATATTTAAATCCCTGTATTATTGTATACAATAAATATATTACCACAATGATTCTAAATTGTCAAATAACTTACAAAGTTAAAATTTGCTGATTTAAGGAAGGTTTCTACTTACTAAAATTTATGTCATATATTTCCTGAAAATTTTCTTTTTTATAGCGGTTATCTCTTTATATCTATTTTTTCTATTTCTCCAGTTAAGACATTAATTAACATTAGTTTATCTATTAATATATCTGATTTTTCAAGTACAATTTTTACGGCCTCAACAACCTGATAATTTGCAATAATAGATACCGCCGGAGATATTACTGCAGGTTTTTTGTCATTTTCAGAACCTGCAAATACATCTTTTAAAAGTACAGTCCTGCCTGGAATAATATTCATCACCTGACCAAACCAACCTTCTATACCACCATGGACCATCGGAATATTATTTTCTACTGCAAGTTCTTCTAAAATAAATCTAGAAGGAAAATTATCAAATGCATCCATTATTATATCAATATCTTGCGGTAAATCCAAATTTTTTTTTATTTTTTTTCGGCAGGGTATAATTTTTGTGTCAAGTCCAAAATAATTTAAAAAATCTGCAGCTGCATCTACCTTATATCTGCCGACATCATTTCTACCATAGCAAATCTGACGATTAAGATTGGAAAGTTCTACTTTATCATAATCATATAAATATATTTTGTTGACACCCAAACGCTGAAATTGAACTGCCTGATTGGTGCCGAGACCACCCGCTCCTGCAATCATTATATTTAAATTTTCAAGACTTTTTTCTTCTGCTTCTGATAGAATGTCTTTCTGTCTTACTAGATAATTTTTCATTTAACCACCTGCTGATGGAGGAAATAATGTAACTGTATCTCCATCGTTAATTTTAGAATTGAGTCTGTCTATATGAAAAATATTCTGTCCATTGATTAAAATTATGGAGCCGGGAGTAATAGTCCCAGCCTCCAGTAATTTTTCACTAAAATACCCATTAAAATCCTCATCGAGCTTCTTAATAAGATCTGAAGCTGTAATAGGCGAATTTATTTCATATTCTATCCCAGATGATTTTAAATTTAATTTAAATAAAGAATAAAATTTAACTTTCACTGACATATTACTTCAGTCCTAACTCCTTTAGTTTTTTAGCAGATATATAGCCATCTTCTTTCCAGCCACGAGCTTTGTAATATTTAGGAAGAAGTTTTTTATAATGAGAGAAAATACCCTTTTGCGGTCCATCTGGAAGTGGTTCTTTTGTAAATCTCTCAGGTAATTTATCTTCTTCAGGCAGTATACCTGCTTCTAAATTAAACTTCCTCTCAAGATTATATATTCTTTCTCCAACCTGAAGTAAATCTTCAGAAGTATAGTCAAACTTTGTTCCTGCATTTACTATCTCTCTATAATCATCAAGCCCAAGCGCAAACGATGTAAATAAACACATACCAACTGAGTCAATTACAGCTGTTAGATCCTGAAAGGTAATTGTCCACTCTGGCTTACCCTTTAATTCCTGGGGATCAAGTTTTTCTGGTACTCCAAGTATTTCAGGTGAAATCATATAACCTCTAACATGACATCCACCTCTATTTGAAGTAACATAATTGAGTCCGTGCCCCTGAACACCGCGGGGGTCATATGCAGGCAGCTCCTGTTTTTTAACACTCATTGAAAGTTCTACATTACCTTTTTCTTCAGCCAACCTATATGAACCTTTCGCTAATTTATCTCCAAATCCTTCTCTATATCCCATTTTTTTCGTATAATATACTATTGCTTCAGATGAACCAAAATTAAGTTCTGGTCCATTTTCTAATTCTTCATCTTTTATATATCCTTTTTCGTAAAGTTCCATTGCACAGGCAATTGAAGTACCAGCTGAAATTGTGTCAAGACCCAGCTCATTACACAGAAAATTAGCTTCTGTAACTGCATTTAAATCACTGACACCACAGTCTGCTCCAAATGCCCAGCCTGACTCATACTCTGGACCTTCACCGTGAAGCCCATTTGGAAGTTTAACATCACGTCCACAGCGAATAGGACATCCATAACAGCCTTTGTTTGACTGAAGATATCCTTTTTCAACTAATGCTTCTCCAGAAACTTCAGAAGTTTTATCAAATGTACCTGACTGAAAATTGCGAGTTGGATATAGACCATTTGAATTAATAATGTTATCAAGCACCTTAGTTCCCAGTGCCGGTAATCCTTCTCCTGTAACTCCATCTTCTTTAAGCATTTTTGTCTGTTTTTTAACTACCTTCATCATTTCATCTTTATAATATTCTACCTGTTTTTTAGCTGCTTTTATTACAATAGCCTTCACATTTTTTGATCCCATTACAGCACCTACACCAGTACGGCCTGCTGCTCTATGCTTATCATTCATAATTGAAGCAAAAAGAACTTCTTTTTCTCCAGCAGGGCCAATACAACTAACTCTTGCATTTTTATCTCCAATCTCATCAATTAAGATATCTGTGGTTTCAAATACTGTTTTACCCCAGAGTTTAGATGCATCTTTTAGTTCAACTTTATCTCCTTTAATTGATAAATAAACTGGTTTATCCGATTTACCTTCAAAGACAATTATATCATTTCCGCTAAAACGCATTTCTGCTCCAAAAAATCCGCCTGAGTTGCTGCTTGCTATTGTACCAGTCAGTGGACCTTTGGTAACAACCATATATCGGCCACCTGTTGAAGCTGCTGTTCCAGTTAAAATACCCGATGCAAATATTAATTTGTTTTCTGGACCTAATGGATCTATTTTTGGATCTATTTCATCATAGAGCATTTTCGAAGCAAGTCCTCTACCGCCAAGATAATCCTTAACCTTTTTGCCTTTTATTGTTTCTCTTGTGATTTCACCTTTTGACAGATCTACTCTTAATACCTGATATTCGTATATTTTACCCATTTTTATACCTCCTTAATATTACTCTCCTTTCCAAACACGGGAGGCTGGAGCATTTCTATTCCAACCCGGCGGTCTTCCACCATAGATGTTATTCCTTAGGTCAAAAGACTCGGAAGTATAATTATATTTATTGTATATTGAATACCAGATTCCTGCTTATTTTTTGAATATTTTTAATTATTTTTCTTGTCTGATAATTGTAAATAAAATCACATATTTTTATGGACACTGAATAACACCTCTGGCCCAAAGGCAATCTCCACATACAGGAAATATATTACCATGACAGTCTTCTTCATTTATCTTTGACATTTCACATCCAGAACACTGAGTACAGTCCGAAAATGGAAACTCTTTTAATTTTTTTCTGAAATCTTTAAATTCTCTGCTGTTCCAAATTTCCATAATTTTTTCTTTTTCTACATTAGCCAAATAATATGCTTTTATATTCTTTTTTCTATCTCGTATATAGCACTCATAACTATGCATAAGTGCAATACATGGACTTATGTCACCTTTCCAGTTAATTGCTATTGAACCTTCTTCTACAAATTTACAGTAGCCTCTATGAGGATCAAATGGAATCTGAGCTGTACTTATGGAGCTGGACTGTCCTGTTACTTTTATAATATCATTTATTGTGTCAGATTTTAAATCTGTAGGTGGTAGATAAATTTCTGGTCTGTGTATTGTTCTTTTTTCCGGTTTGGAACGGCTTATACTAAATGGGTAGAGTATTTCATTCTGCATATTTTCTGTATATGGTAGCAGATTTGTTAAAAATATAAATGAAGCCCCCATATTAAAGGCAAGTCTTCTTAAATTTTTTAATTCATCAACATTTGACTTCATTATTACAAATTCAATCCCTATCTCACATTCTTTTTTCTTTTTGTCTCTGCTGGCCCTAAAATTTTTAATATTTTCTATAACCTGAGATAAGTCTGCACCAGATCTAATATCTGCCATTGTTTCAGGAGATGTCCCATCTACAGAAACAACAATACTATCAAGACCTGCCTCAAGCAATCCATCTGTCATTTCTTTATCTAAGAGTAGTGCATTTGTAATAATCTGTGTTTTTACATCTAATTTCTTTGCCAGAGAGATCATTTCTATAATATCAGGATGGTAAAGCGGTTCTCCAATTCCCCAGAAACTAATTTTTTCTAAAGATTTAAATTCACACAAATCAGCAATTATTTTTTTAAAAAGTGATAAATCCATACTGCCCATATTATCATCCCAGGAATGCCTTACACATGTTTTACAGTTTAGATTGCAATCACTTGTTGGCTCTATATATACTTTTTTTAAGAGTGGATCTTTTCTTTCAATAAATATACCTTCAGAGCTAATTCTGAGGCTGAGTTCAGTATCCTGATTAAGTAAAAACTTTTCTTTAACTTTTTCAGGTAAAGTAATTTTACCTTTTTTATCAACTTTTAGATCAATTTTTTTTGTTA
>CAZLIW010000065.1:0-8643 GCA_964559325.1 uncultured Halanaerobium sp.
TTAGATATTTTAACAGCAGCCTTTATTTTGACCAACTTTCTTTTAAAGCTGCTGAAGGGAACTATAATTTAGAAGGAGAGATCAGCAAACTGCTGGATCTGCCTGAGTTAAAACTTAAATTAATGGTTGATTCAGCATCAGTTAACAGTGTATTAAGCAGTTTTTCTCTAACTAATCCATTTAGGGACGAGTTGCTGCTTAATGGAGAGGTAGATATAAAAGGGACAGTTTTAGAACCAGAGGCAGCAGTAAACCTGAGAGGGAATTTTTCCGGAGAACTGGAAAGTGAATTTTCTCTCAGTGGAAATATCGATAATAATCTGGAAATTGATATAATAGGCCGTGATATATGGCTTAATTATACTGAAGAAAGATCTGCAGTAAAAATTTCTGCAGAGGGTAAGGCCGATTTAGAAGGACAGATCAGCGGCAGTACCGATTATCCACTCTTAAGATTGGAGCACAGTTTAGATCAGATAAAAATAAATGATACAGCTGTAGAATCAATGGATGGAGAGATTATCTTTGAGAATTTTTCCAGATTTTCGGCCAGAGAAAATATTTCATTAAAAAAGAGTGGAAATATCTATATTGACAGCACATACAGGCCGAAAGATAATAATCTAAATGCTGCTTTAGAGGTAGAGAAATTTCCTGTTGATCTTATTTTGTCTCTTTTTTCTCAGGAATACAGTACTGATGGTTTAATAGATGGAAGTGTTAAAATCAGTGGTGATCCACTGGCACCGGAAATGTCAGGTAAGCTTAATGTTAATGGACAGCAGATGGATCTTAATCTTTCAGATCCGATTAGAAACTATTCCGGAAGTTTAGAATTTAATGGTGATAAAATTAATGTCTCCGAACTGAGCGGTAGATTTGAAAGTGGAAATTTCAAAATCAGTGGATTTATAGAGCCGTTTACTGGGGGAAATGAAGCCTGGAAATTAAATCTTAATGGAAGAGAACTGTACTTTGATGTAGGTTCACTTGAAGGAGATTTTGATGCTGATATTTCAATGGAAGGTTCACTGCTTAATCCCATTGTTTCCGGTGATCTAAAGGCTTATGATTTTATAGTTGGTATTCCTTTTGAGTGGCCGCAAAACAGTGATTCAGGTGGAGAAAAAAGTTTTAATATAGGACTGGATTTAAATATAACACCTGGAAAAAATGTCAGAGTTAAAAATCAAAATATTGATGTTACAGTAGCTGGAGGCAGTTTGAGGCTGCTTCTTGCTGATGATGATTTCAGTATGGAAGGTAGACTTACTGCGGAAAGAGGAGTTTTCAATTATTATGGCAATAGATTTGAACTTCAGAGTGGAGCTGTAATATTTACTCCATTTGATGAAGATGATATTCCCTCTCTGCAGATTCTGGCCCGAACTTTTGTCGGTGGTACAGAAATTACAGTTAATCTGGATGGTCCTGCCGACAATATGCGGACTACCTTCAGCTCCAGTCCTGAGCTGAGTCAGCAGGAGATTCTAAATCTCCTGACAAGCAGGGGAGCTCTTGGTTCTGCTATTACTGGAGAGGAAATAGAAGTACAGTCAGTAATTAGACAGGAATTAATACGTATGATTAATTCAATCTTTCAGACAGATGTGGTGGACAGGCTGGAAACAGATGTAGGATCTGCCCTTTCTCTGGACAGGATGGAGATTAATACCTATCAGTATGGCCTGGAGAGAGAGTTTGCATTTTACTTAGGAAAAAATTTATCAGATAGATTTTATTTAGAATATGCTTCTACTTTTACTGGAGATGAGCGTGAGCAGGAGTGGTCTTTTCAGTATCTGCTTACAGAGAAAACACGGCTTAAAGGGAGCTGGCTTGGTGATGACGAATACAGGATAAGTATAGAAACAAGTTTTGAATTTTAGAAACCAATCATATTTAGGAGGCAAATTATGAGGCATAACCATTATTTTAAGATATCTATGATGGCAGTACTTGTGCTGGCTCTAACGATAACTGTGACAATATCTGCGGCCGCACAGTCACCTTTTGATGAAATAAAGAAAATTAGTGTAGAGGGTAATGAAAATATTAGTGAATTCGAAATTTTATCAAATGTTGTGACAGAAGTGGGAGATACACTTGATCAGGATCTTCTGCGCGAAGATCTGAGAGCAGTTTTTGATATGGGATATTTTTCTGATGTAAATATTGCATTTGAAAACTACCAGAATGGACTGCATGTTATATTCGAAATTGTAGAAAATCCGATCTTAAAGGAAATCAACTTCAGCGGATATGGAGATGTTTATTCAGAAGAAGAATTAAAAGAAATGCTGAATCTTAAAGTGGAAACAGTACTTAATGTCCAGACAATGAATGAAAATTTAAAAAATATTCAGGAGAAAACACAGGATAATGGATATATATTGTTCCGCTATACAGATGTAAATATATCTGAAGAAGGTATATTGAGTATTGAAATGAATCCCGGTTATATAAATGATATAAAAATTGAAGGGAATACAAAGACAGATGATAGGGTGATTTTGAGAGAAATGCCTGTTGAATCAGGTGATATTGTAAATATTAATGTTATACAGAAAGGATATCAAAATTTATATAAACTGGAATATTTTGAAAAAGTTAACCCCGAACTGGAGAGAGTTGACAGTGATGAGAATACGGTAAATCTTGTTATAAAAGTTTCGGAAGGTAAGACAGGACGTCTCCACTTTGGTGGTGGATATAGCTCAAAAGACGGCTGGCTCGGTTTTGTTAATGTTAGTGAGAAAAATCTTTTTGGAAATGGTCAGAATATAGGATTGAAATGGCAGTTTGGTGATGTTACAACATATTCTCTTAACTTTTATGAACCTTGGCTTATGAACACCAGATTATCTTTAGGCTTCAGTATTTATGATAAAAATACTGACAGTGAAGATAGTGACGGTAATAAGTATGAAGAAAACAATAAAGGTGGAAGTATTACCTTTGGTTATCCAATTACAGAAGAATGGAGAACTTCTCTTAGATACCGGCTTGAAGATACAGAAACTGTCTGGGAAGAAGAAGATTTACTTGACAATCGGATAGATGAATCCGGTTCTATTAGGTCACTTACACTGGCCTTTAATCGTGATACAACAGATCATCCGTTTAATCCAAGACATGGCGGAATTGATATGCTTTCTACAGAATATGCCGGTGATTTCCTCGGTGGAGATTATGATTTCACAAAGTACAACCTGGAATTGAGGAGATTTTTCCCCGGATTTAAGGGAAGACAGGCCTGGGCACTGAGAATGAAGGCAGGTTTGGGATATGC
This sequence comes from uncultured Halanaerobium sp., assembly GCA_964559325.1. Taxonomy (GTDB): domain Bacteria; phylum Bacillota; class Halanaerobiia; order Halanaerobiales; family Halanaerobiaceae; genus QPJE01. The sequence continues at coordinate 3,293 of CAZLIW010000065.1, forward strand.
TGATTCTGGAGAAATTCCCTATTCCGAAAAATACAAACTTGGTGGTTCGGAATCACTCAGAGGTTATGAAAGCAAATCATTTGCAGGAGATAATATGCTTCTCTTTAATTTAGAATACAGATTCCCGTTCAATGATAACTTTAGTGGTGTCATTTTTGCAGATGCAGGAAACACCTGGGATGATAGAGACAGTATTGATTTAGGAGATATGTTCTTTGGTAAAGGTGTTGGGTTGAGGATGAGTACACCTATTGGCCAGCTGAGGCTTGATTACGGCTGGGATGAAGACGGAGATGGAATGCCTCATTTCAGTATCGGGAATGCATTTTAGTATAATTTAGCCTATCATATTAAGCTATAGAACGATAATTTATATTAACTACAGCTGCTGTATTTAATTTAGAAATTAGCTGAACAGATTAAAAATATGAGTAAATAAAATAGAAGACAATTAAGCAATCACAGGAGGTATTTTGAAATATGAAATGGGGAAAGAATGGAATAATAGTATTTGCTGTTATTCTAATTATTTTAGCTGCTGTATCTGCTTCAGCACCTGTAAAAAATATTTTTTACGGCAGTAAAGGTGAGGGCGAAATAGCTTATGTTGATCTTGAGGCTGTATTTGATGCCCATCCGGCCAGAAAAGAAGCAGAGATTTTTCTGAATCAAAAAGCTTCTCAGCTGCAGCAGGAAATGGAACAGGAAGCTGTCGATGTGGAAAGGTCAGGCCTGCAGAATATGCTGAGGGAATACCAGCAGCAGCTTACAGATGTAGAATCAAGGCTGCTGTCTGATCTGCTTGAAGAAATAGATAGCTCAATAAAAACTGTTGCTGAGAGAAAAGAAGTTAAACTTGTACTTGAAAAAAGAAATGTTCTCTATGGAGGTTATGATCTGACAGAAGATGTAATAAATTATATTGAAAACAATTTTGAAAACAGTGCTGAAAGCAGCGAAGAAAATTAAATTCTAAAAAACCATCTTTTTGTTTTTCATATAGTTCGATCAGGTAAGGCAAAATTTTGTAAATTCCAGTTTAAAATCCAGCAGAAATATAGATGGAGGTGGTGAAGGTGAGGCATTCTGGAAAACATCTGATTGCTGTTAGATTTCTGTTAGCTATTATTATTGGACTCATCTTTGCCTTTCTTATTATATTTGTTTTTCCAGCTGTAGAAGAAGAGGGAACACCTCTAAAAACACTTGAGATTGATAAACCAACAGCACCTGAAACTATAAATTCTGATGATCAATTTACTCAACTTTTGCAAAAAAAAGAAAAAGGAAAAGAATTTCAGATACTGATGAAAGAACGGGTTAAAAAGAGAAATGCTGAACTGATGCAGACAGCCATAGACTCTTCTATATCTGTTATTACAATAGATCACATAGAAAAAATAAATGGGAAAAGAGAAGAATATGAAGCCCGGCTGAATGAATACAGAAATTTTCTTACAGCTGATTATGAAGAGCAGACAGTAGAGAGAGAAAAAGAGCTGGAAGAAAAACTGATGGAAGATTTAGAGGAGCTGAGGAAAGAACTGAAGCAGAAATATAAAAGCCGCGACAGTCAGACTCTTTTGAGCAATTATAATAAAATATTAAATTTGAGAATAAAAATTGAGGTTGTTGCAGAGGGTCAGGATGAAGTGGAGAGATTAAAAAGTGAGCTCCAAAAAATAAGAGAAGAGCAGAATGAAATTCTGGAGAAGAAAAACCAGAAATACAATCAGGAAATCGAAAAGAGGGCAAATGTTCTTATCAGCAATTATAACCAGGATTTTTTGGAATTTCAGGAAAATATTCAGGCAGAACACAGCCGTCTTCTTTCTGCACGCGAATCCAGCCAGCAGAAAGAGTTAAATAACTTTATTGCAGGGCAGAGGAAATCAATGAATCTTAAAACAGAAGAAAAAGCCGAGTATTTAAATGAACTGGCTGAAAAATCATTAAAAACATATTTCTAAATTTTGATATATAAATTTGTGCACAGACAGGAGTGAAATTGTAATGTCGATTCGAAAAACAGCAGCAGTTTTGATAGCATTAACTGCCTTATTTTTGGGTTTTTTTCTGGAAAAGCCGGAACAAATTGCAGTAGTGGATTTGGAAAGAGTTTTAAATGAAAGCAGTTTTGCTTCTTCACTGCAGGATAAACTCAGCTCTGAAGGTAAAAAGCTGCAGAATTCCGGTGGAGATGAAGAAGAAAATTATAAAAAGTTTATGGATTTTAAAAATAATATAGAAAATAAGATTAGCCGAAACATCGAAAAAACGATTAGTAATATTGCCGAAAAAGAAAATTATAATGTGGTTTTATACAAAAGATTTATACACAGTGGTGGAATTGATATTACAGATAAAATTATTATAGAGCTCGATAATAATTCAGAGGGGGAAGTTAAAGTTGGAAGCTAGCAGCAGTGACTTAAAAAATTCAGAATACACCGCAGCCGAATTAGCAGATTATGTTGGGGGCAGAATAATAGGTGACAGGAATATTAGATTAAATTCTGCCAGTGGGATAGATGAGGCAGAGAAAAATTCTATAACATTTGCCGATAATAAAATTTTTTTTAAAAAAGCATTAAAATCAAAGGCAGATCTTATTATTGTGCCGTATAAACTGGAATCTGAAACAGAAAAAACGCTTCTTTTGACAGATGATCCCCGCACCGCTTATGCAAAAATTGCTTTACTATTTTTTGATACACCCTATAAAAATGGGAAAATATCAAAAAAAGCTGTTATAGCAGAAACTGCCCGTGTTGGTAAAGATGTGTCGATTCACCCGGGTGTTTTTATTGGAGAAAATACTGTTATCGGTGAAGGTACTGTTATTGCTCCTGGGACAGTAATAGCTGATAATGTAGAGATCGGTAGAAATTGCCTGCTTCACCCCACAGTTACTGTAGAAAGAGGAAGCATAATAGGCGATAATGTTATCATACAGGCTTCTACAGTGATTGGTTCTGAGGGTTATGGCTATGCAAGTGATTCTGAAGGACATCATAAAGTCCCCCAGTTTGGTAATGTTGTAATTGAATCTGAGGTCGAGATAGGAGCAAATGTTACCATTGATAGAGGAACCAGTAGTTCAACGGTTGTGGGCAGAGGGACCAAAATAGATAATCTGGTTCAGATAGCCCATAATGTAAAAATAGGTCCGGAATGCTTGATTATTGCTCAGGTGGGAATTGCCGGTAGTACAGTAATAAAAAAAAGAACAACACTTGCCGGACAGGTTGGAGTAGTAGGACATATCACTCTGGCGGAAAAAACAACAGCAGCAGCCAGAAGTATGGTTACTTCAGATACAAAAAAAGGAGATTTTATATCAGGTACTCCGGCACAGAAACACAGACAGGAATTAAAAGAAAAAGCTTTACTCCGCAGGCTGCCAAATCTGCAGAAAAGGGTAAAAGAACTGGAAAAAAAATTAGCTGAACCGGGAAAAAATAATTAATTTAAATATTTTATTGAATTATGAAAGATATAAATATATAATATAGTATTGAAAGGTTTCTTTTTTGAAAGGGATGAAGCATTTGTTTATAGAAAAAGCCAGACAGCATACGATAAAAAATGAAATAGATTATAAAGGAATAGCACTTCACTCAGGTGCTGACGCACATATTAAGGTAAAAGAAGCTTCGGCAGACAGTGGTATTATCTTCAGAAGAATGGATCTGCAGGGAAAGCCGGATTTGAAAGTTACCCCTGACTCAGTTGTAGATTCACGCAGATGTACAACTCTGGGAAGAAAAGATAATACAGATATGAGAATTAGTACTGTTGAACATCTCATGGCCGCCATCTGGGCATCAGGACTGGACAATCTTTTAATAGAAGTTGATGGACCAGAAATACCGGTTGCAGATGGTAGTGCAGCACCATTTTTTGATCTTCTGCTTTCAGCAGGAAAAAGAGAGCAGAAAAAAAATCTGAGCGTATTTTCCATAGATAAACCCCTATTTGCCAGAAATGGTGGTTCCTATATCACCATTTTACCATATGATGGGTTTAAAATATCATATACTCTGGATTATGAACATCCGGCTGTAGGAACCAGTTTTTTTGAATATGACAGTAAAAAAGATGATTTTAAAGATGATCTCAGCCGGGCAAGAACATTTGGTTTCGAAAAGGAGATAGAAAGACTGCATAAAAATGGGCTTGCACTTGGTGGAAGTCTGGACAATGCTGTTTTAATTGGTAAGGAAAAAGCTATAAATCCGATGCGGTTTAAAAATGAATTTGCCAGACATAAGGTTCTGGATATTGTGGGAGATATGGCTTTAAATGGACGAATAGAGGGACATATAATTGCTGTTAAATCAGGTCACAGCCTGCATGTTGAGCTGGCTGCACTGATAAGGGAAAAAATGATTGAGGAGGAGAAAAAAATTGGGTGATATAAACGAAATTATTGATATTAATAAAATCCGTTCTATTCTGCCTCACCGCTATCCACTGCTTCTGGTAGATAAGATAGAAGAACTGCAGAAGGGAGAACATGTTATAGGTATAAAAAATGTAACAATTAATGAAGAATTTTTTCTGGGTCATTATCCGGACCACCCCATTATGCCTGGAGTCTTAATAGTTGAGGCAATGGCACAGGTCGCCGGTATTTTAATTTATTATAGTTTTGAGGATATGGAGGAAACATATCCCTATTTTACCGGTATAGATAAGGCCAAGTTTAGAACACCAGTTGTACCTGGTGATAGATTAGTAATAAAAGTTGATATAATTAGGCTTCGCAGTAAGATTTCTAAAGTAAGAGCTGAAGCATATGTTGAAGACAAGCTGGCTGCAGAAGCGGAATTAATGTTTGCATTTGAAGCGAAATAGCGGAAAGGAGACGATAGTGTTGGCTGAAGCAGGGCGAAAAGCAAAACTACTTAGGCTGGGCAATATTCATGAAACAGCAGTAGTTGCACCAGGAGCAAAATTAGGTAAAAATGTAGAGATAGGGCCGTATTCTATTATTGGTGAACATGTAGAGATAGGTGATAACACTGTAATAGGGCCACATGTAGTTATTGATGGCTGGACAACAATAGGAAAAGATAACAAAATTTTTCATGGAGCGTCAATAGGACTGGAACCTCAGGATTTAAAATTTGATGGTGAAAAAAGCTATCTTTTTATTGGTGACAAAAATGTGATAAGAGAAAATGTGACCATTCACCGGGGGACCGCTGAAGGCGGTGGGGAGACAAGAATTGGAAATGATAATTTAATTATGGCCTACTGTCATGTTGCACATGACTGCCAGTTAGGAAATCATATTATAATGTCCAATGCCACCAATCTGGCAGGACATGTTATCATAGAAGATA
>CAZLIW010000066.1:0-8507 GCA_964559325.1 uncultured Halanaerobium sp.
GGGGTTGATAGGATTTTCAAAATTGGTGGTGCTCAGGCAGTTGCTGCAGCAGCATATGGTACTGATACTGTACCCGGAGTTGATATAATTGTTGGACCGGGTAATATCTATGTTTCAATGGCTAAAGAACTGGTTTTTGGTCAGGTAAAAATTGATATGATAGCAGGCCCCAGCGAAATTTTGATTATGGCAGAAAAAGAGTCAAATCCTGCCTATATTGCAGCAGATCTGATGAGTCAGGCTGAACATGATCCGCTGGCAGCTTCAATTCTTGTTACAGACTCTAAGGATTTAACTGCAGAAGTAGAAAAAGAATTAGAAAAGCAGATTAAAAAAATGGAAAAAAAAGAAATTATCAAAGAATCACTGGAAAGCTATGGACTGATGATAGAAGTTAAAGATCAGAAAGAAGCAGTTGAGATAATAAATTTAATTGCACCTGAACATTTAGAGCTGGCACTAAAGAATTCCTTTGAAATTATGCCGGCAGTGGAAAATGCCGGATCGATCTTTTTAGGAGAATATACTCCAGAACCTGTTGGTGACTATTATGCGGGTCCAAATCATGTGCTGCCTACAAATTCAACAGCCAGATTTTTTTCGCCATTGTCTGTAAGAGATTTTGTTAAATATTCGGGATTTGTTCATTACAGCAGAGAAGCTCTGGAAAAAGCATCTGCTGATATTATATGTCTGGCGGAGGGCGAAGGGCTTGATGCACATGCTAATTCAATTCGGATTAGGAAAAAAGGTTAAGTGAATTAAATACAAATCAATGCTTATAAAAAATCAGTAAAAGTATAAGGAGGAAATAATGAGCAATAATAATTATAATAAAAAAGAAAAATCCTTAAAAAATTTACTCAGACCTGAAGTGAAGGCTATTTCTCCATATATGGGAGAAAAAGATAATTTTAAGGTAAAAATTGATTTATCAGGCAATAAATCCCCTTTTGACCTGCCTCAGCAGATTAAAGATAAATTCAAAGAAAAATTTGATAAGATTAATATAAATAGATACCCCGAACTTTATTCTGACAGCCTGAGGGAAAAAATTTCAACTTTTTTACAGCACAATACTGGTATCAATGTAGAGTCTGAAGAGATAATAGCAGGGAATGGATCAGATGATCTGCTTGATCTAATTGTAAGAACTTTTGTTGATAAAGGTGATTATGTTCTTTCACAGGCTCCAACATTTTCTATGTACAGATATTTCACAGAGGTAAATGGTGGTAAATATGTTGATTTGCCGAGTATAGAAGAAAGATTTACTTTTAAAAATATTAAAGCAGAGATAGATAAATATAATCCCAAGCTGATTTTTTTCTGTTCTCCAAATAATCCAACAGGTGAGTTTTTGGACAGGAAAACTGTGCTGAAAACTGCAGAATATTTTGATGGACCGGTAATAATTGATGAAGCCTATGCAGAATTCAGCAAAAATAATTTATTGTCTGAAGTTAAAAATTTTTCTAATATTGCTGTATGCAGGACTTTTTCTAAGGCATATGGGATGGCAGGTGCAAGGCTGGGCTATATGTTTGCAGACCGAATTATTACAGAAGAGGTGGGAAAAGTTCTAAAACCTTACAATCTCAATATAATGACAGATGTACTGGGGCGGATTATTCTCGAAAATAATGATATAATAAAAGAACGTATTAAATATATAGTAGAAGAAAGAGACAGACTATTTAATGAGCTTTCAAAGTTTACCGGGTGGAAAGTCTATAATACAGAAGCTAATTTTGTTTATATTGAAGGAGAAAAAACTAAAGATTTTAAAAATATTTTAAATCAGAATGGTGTAAAAATAAGATCATATAATACAGAACCTGCGGCAGTAAGAATTACTGCTGGCAGCAGTAAAGAAAATGATGTTGTTCTAAAATCATTTAAAGAATTAAAAAATGTCGACTAAGAGGTGAAAAAGATGTCTGAAAATAGGAAAGCAGTTATAACGCGTAAGACAGCTGAAACGAATATAGAAATAAGTATAGATCTTGATGGAAGTGGGAAGTGCAGTATAGATACAGGTGTTGCATTTTTTGACCATATGCTGGATCAGGTGGCAAGACATGGGGATTTTGATCTTAATATCTCGGCAGATGGGGATCTAGAAATTGATGCCCACCATACTGTTGAGGATACAGGGATTGCTCTGGGGCAGGCTTTTGCTGATGCACTTGGATATAAAAAAGGAATCAGCCGCTTCAGCAGTGTATTAATTCCGCTTGATGAGTCACTTGTGAGAACTACTGTAGATATCAGCGGTCGTCCTTTTCTTTATACAGATCTTTCTTTCAGCAGAGAAATGGTTGGGGATTTTCCATCAGAATTAGTTGTGGAGTTTTTAAGAGCGTTTTCTTATAATGCTGGAATTACAGTTCATGTAGAGCTAATGCATGGAGAAAACTGTCATCATCAGATTGAGGCAGTCTTCAAGGCTCTGGCCAGGGCTTTGAAGCTGGCGGTAAAAATAGAGTCAGATCAAATACCTTCTACAAAGGGTGTGCTTTAATGATTGCAATTATTGATTATGGTGCTGGTAATTTAAATAGTATACAAAAAGCACTTGAATATATCGGCCGAAAAACTGTTATAATAGATAGTGCTGAAAAAGAAGATATAGATAGATATAATGGTCTTGTGCTTCCTGGTGTTGGTGCATTTCCAGGGGCAATGGGAAGACTGGAAAATAATAAATTCATTTCGTTTATTAAAGAATTTGTAAATAGCGGAAAACCATTTTTGGGTATCTGTCTTGGTATGCAGCTGCTTTTTGAATGGGGATATGAAGACAAAAAAACCCAAGGGCTTAATCTGATCAGCGGTGATGTGGTAAAGATTAGCAGTGATTATAAAATTCCACATATGGGATGGAATCAGCTTAAAATATTAAAGGATGATCCTTTATTTGCCGGTCTTCCGGAAAATCCTCATTTTTATTTTGTTCATTCATACCAGCTGTCAGAACTTACTGATGATACAGCAGCAGTAGTTGAGTATGGTGTTGACATTCCGGCTGTTGTGAGAAAAAATAATATAATTGGACTTCAGTTTCATCCGGAAAAAAGTGGAGATAATGGGATACAGATGCTCAAGAATTTTGGGGAGATGTTATAAATGATAATTCTGCCGGCAATTGATTTACAGAATGGAGAGGTGGTTAGACTTAAACAGGGGAATTTTGATAGAAAAACTGTTTACAGCAGTAGTCCTGTAAAAACTGCAAAAAAGTTTGCTTCCTGGGGTGCAGAATGGATTCATATTGTTGATCTTGATGGTGCCTGTGCAGGAGAGAGTAAAAATTTAAATGTTATCCAGAATATTTCGGAAAAGACTGAGCTTAAGATTCAGACTGGTGGTGGAGTTAGGTCAAAAGAAGATGTAAAAAGGCTGCTTGAGCTGGGTGTGGATAGAGTGATCATTGGTACACTGGCAGTTAAAAACCAGAAACTGCTGCAGGAGATAATTGCTTTGTTTGGAGGAGAAAATATACTGGTAAGTATTGATGCGCGCAGTGGAAAAGTTGCCAGTTCTGGTTGGCTGGAAGATACCGAGATAGATATGCTGGATTTTGCTGTACAGATGGAATCTTTGGGTGTTAAATATATACTATATACGGATATTTCCAGAGATGGAATGTTGGCTGGCCCTGATTTTGAAGGGCTCAAAAAGCTTAAGTCCAGAACAGAGCTGAATATTATTGCCTCAGGCGGTATCAGTTCGGAAAATGATGTGATAAAGCTGGCCCGATATGGATTTTATGGTGCCATTACAGGACAGGCGGTTTATCAGGGAAAAATAGATTTAGAAAAAGTTTTTACAGAAATAGGTGATATTAATGCTTAAAAAGAGAATAATCCCCTGTCTGGATATTAAAGATGGCCGGGTTGTTAAAGGAGTTAATTTTGTAGATTTAATAGATGCTGGTGATCCTGTTGAATCAGCCAGAGAATATAATCAGCTTGGTGCAGATGAGCTTGTTTTTCTTGATATTACAGCTACTAAAGAAAAGAGAAAAACACTGTCAGAACTTGTAGAAAAAGTTGCAGCAGAAGTATTTATACCTCTTACTGTTGGTGGAGGGATTAGAACTGTAGAAGATATGCAGTTTATTTTAAGAGCGGGTGCTGATAAAGTATCAGTAAATTCAGCTGCAGTAAAAAATCCCGATTTAGTTAGTGAAGGAGCCAGAATTTTTGGTTCTCAGTGTATTGTAGGAGCGGTTGATGCAGCTAAAAAGAAGTCAGGAAAAGGATGGGAGATTTTTGTTCGTGGTGGAAGTAAGAAAACCGGAATAGATTTAATTAAATGGGTAAAAGAATTGGAAGAACTTGGAGCAGGAGAAATTTTGCTCACAAGTATCAATGCGGATGGAACCAGAGATGGTTTTGATATTGAAATGCTCAAAGCAGTAACAGAAGCTGTAAATATACCTGTAATTGCTTCTGGTGGGGCAGGTAGTATTCAGCATTTTATAGATGTTTTTAAAAAAACTGGAGCAGATGCAGCTCTGGCAGCCTCTATATTTCATTTTGGAGAAATAGCAATTAAAGATGTAAAAAAAGAACTTGATAAAGCCGGTAGTCCGGTTAGAATTTAAGATTAATATCGTAATACATAATTTTATGGAGTTAGGGAAATTAAAATCTATCTGTCAGCTCTGTAAATTTGCTTGAAGGAGGGTTAATAAATGCTGGAAAAAGCTGAAGAAATAGAAAAAATTAATTTTAAATATAATGAACAGGGACTTATGCCTGCTGTTGTACAGGATTATCAGACAAAGGAAGTACTGATGGTTGCTTATGTAAATGAAGAATCTCTCAATATGAGTTTAAAACTGGGAGAAACTGTTTTTTACAGCCGCTCCCGTCAGGAACTTTGGCACAAAGGTGAAACTTCTGGAAATACACAGGAAATAAAAGAAATTTTTTATGACTGTGATCAGGATACAATTTTATTTATGGTTGATCCAGCTGGACCTGCCTGTCATACAGGGAGAAATTCCTGCTTTTATCGTAAAATTTCTAATATAGCTGAGGTCGAAAAAATACCAAAAAATAAGCAGGAGGAAAAAAATACAGATTTGAAATTTGAAACAGAAAAAGCAGTAGATTTTCTTTATCAGCTAATTTTAGACCGTAAAGAGGAAATGCCGGAAGGATCCTATACTACTTATCTTTTTGAAGAGGGTATAGATAAAATTTTAAAGAAAGTGGGAGAAGAGGCAGCTGAAGTAATTATTGCAGCAAAAAATGAACCAGATGAAGAACTGATATATGAGTCAGCTGATCTTGTTTATCATATGCTTGTTTTACTGGCTGTAAAGCAAATATCTCCTGATAGAATAAGAAAAGAACTAAAGAAAAGACATAAGTAGAATATAGTACAGCAAATGATGGAATGATGGAATGGTGTGTGGAATGGTACCGGGTACAATAGGTCTTTTTTGTACCCGGTACCATTTTGATTTTTTAGGTATTTTTTTACTTTTTGTTGATTTTTTTCAGATATTTTTTTGTTGTGGAGCAAAAGATTATATGATAATATAAAATATGTAAATTAAAGTTAATATGGCCGTAATTAGTATGGAGGAGGCATATTATTGGAGAAGATATTTCATAAATTTAAATATATAATAATTATTTTATTAGCTGTATTTATAATTTTCACATTTTCCAATCAGTATTTGAGTATTAATCAGATTATCAAAGATAAATACATAAGTCGGCAGAATTTGGTAGAAAAAAATATTTTGCAGACTGTAAATTATATAGATGATGCATATAAAGTTGCAGAACAGCAGTTAAATCAGCAGATGAGAAAGTACTCAGAGCAGATGGTAAAGAAATATGAGTTTAATCCTGATATAATGGAATGGAACTTAAAAAGCATGCAGCAGCAGTTTTCGGGCTATGATATTTATATTGTCAATAAAGATCTAAAAATCATTAAAACTACTTATAAAGAAGATTTGGGTCTTGATTTTTCTAAGTTCGGCAGTTTTGCGACAGTAGTGAGGGAAAGAATGGCCGGCAGTGAATTTGAAGTTGATAGGATAGATATTTCCACTCAGGCTGGAGAGATAAAAAAATACAGCTATATGCCGAGTCCTGATAATCAGTATTTATTTGAATTAAGTGTCAGTATTGAAGATAAGTATCCTTCTTTTAAAAGTTTAAATTTGTTTAAAGATGCGGCAGTACTAACTAAAGAGTATGAAATGGTTGAAGATATTGCCTTTTACAGTGTAGAACCTCTGCATTATGGAGTTGCCAAACTAAGAAACAGCAAACGACCATATTTAAATCCGGATGTGCCCGAATTTGAAGAAGAGCTTGCCAGACAGGCAGTTATCCAAAATAGTGTGCAGGAAGAAATAAAAAAAACAGATGGAATACAGAACAGATATCGGTTTTTTCCAGCTCTGGTAAATGATAAAGAAGGTGAGCAGGGGTGGAATTCATATGTGGTTGGTATAAATTATAATGATCAGATTATGCAGGAGGAAATAAGCAGACACAGACGTCTATTTGTAATCAATATTGTACTGATAGCCGCTTTATTTGCTGCTTTTATATCAATTGTAGTATATCTATTAAAAAGATTTGAGTATCAGGCCTATCATGATAAATTAACAGGCCTTCCTAACAGAAAATATTTTGCAGAAAAATTTGAAGAATTAAAAGAAATAGCTGATAACTCTGGCAGCAATATTGGAGTTATTTTTATTGATATTGATAAATTCAAAGCAATTAATGACAATTTTGGACATGATATAGGTGATAAAGTTTTGAAAAATATTGCATCCAGAATAGAAAATAGTTTAAAGGAAAAAGATTTAAAGGCTAGAATGGGTGGAGATGAATTTTTAATTGCTTTATCCAATTTAAAGTCGAAAGCTGATATAATAAGAGTGGCAGAGAGATTAATTGAAGATATTAAAAAACCGCTTGTTGTTGAAGAGAAAAATATTTCAATCAATATTAGTGCTGGAATCAGTATTTATCCTGATGACAGTGAAGAATTAGAAATTCTTATGAGAAATGCTGATTCTGCCATGTATAAAGCCAAAAAGAAAAATAAAGATATAGCAAGTAGTTAGATGAATAGTGCCGGAAACCAGGAAAGTATTTCTGATTTTCCGGCATTTATTTATTTTTCTATTTTAATTCTTAATATTTTATCATCACCTGGACGTGGACTCCCCCTACCGTCTCGATTATTAGTTAAGAAATATAAATATCCATCTGGGCCAACAACTGCTGTCCTTATCCTTCCATAGGTTGAGTTCCCATTTTTATCTCTAAATAGATGTTCGATTTTTTTTACATGAAATTTATTTTCATCATAACCTAGATCTATTTTTACTAGAGACTGGCTGCGGAGTGTTGCTACAAATAAGCTCCCTTGATAAAAAGTAATTCCTGATGGGGGTGTAGCTTTTTCCCACATTATTAAAGGGTTTGCATATTCTTCATTTTCAAAATGTCCAATTTTATTGGGCCAGCCAAAGTTATTACCTGGCTTTACAACTTTGATCCTATCTTTAGCACGTAAACCATCTTCTCCAGAAGGACCATGATCTGAAATAAACAAATCACCTGTTTCAGGATGCCATGCAAGTCCCTGAGGATTGCGGTGGCCCAGACTATAAACAGGGGAATTATCATATGGATTATCCTCCGGAATTTCTCCCATGGCATTTATACGGAGTATTTTGCCTCCTAAACTATTAAGATCCTGAGCTATCTCCCTATTCCAGCTGTCACCGGTTGTAATATAAAGCATTTTATCAGGGCCAAAAGCTATTCTTCCTCCATTATGATTTCTGCCACCAGGAATTTTATCAATTATGATTTTTTCGCTGTTAGCATGATCTCCCATGTCTTTAAATCTAGAAACACGGTTAAAAATTTCTCCATTTTCCTGATAACTGTAGATCAAATATATATATGGTTTTTCGGGAAAATCAGGATGTTGAGCAGTTCCCATAAGGCCACCCTCACCACGTGCATTTATATCAAGCTCTAAATATAGTTTATCCTGAATCTCTCCATCTATAACCTGAATGATCTTCCCATCCCTTTCTGTTATTAGCGCCCGACTGCTTTCAGATAAGAATATTAATTCCCAGGGAACATTAAGATTGTTCTGCCATACTTCCACATCTACACCATCTAACTCTTTTGAATACTGGTCTTCTACATTTTGAGGAAAACTACCGACTTTTATTTCCGCCTGAACACTGAGGCTGAGCAAAAAAAGAATTAATATTAAGTAAAGAGATAACTTCTTCACTTCAGATCACCTTCCCTTTTTTGTTTTATTGTGTCAAAATTTAAATTTAAAATTAATACAGCATATATGATTGTCTAAAATAATTTTACAGTAGATATAAAGAAATATCTAAAAAATAGTTAACAAAATAATGAATAAAAATAAAATTTTTTAAAAATAAGTGGACTTTAAGTCCCAGCTTTTGGGACGTAAAAATT